>NZ_JAFEXF010000077.1 GCF_016905445.1 Streptomyces sp. G44 | reverse complement strand
GTGCAGCGCCGGGCCCTGCGTCATCTCCATGGCGAAGTCGTCGGCGAGCTCCAGGACCGTGGGCCGGCCCTCCAGCTCCGTGAGCCACCCCGGCGGCAGCGCGGTCTCCCCGTGCAGCGCGCCGAGCAGCGCCCCGCACAGCGCCCCCGTGGCGGACGAGGGCCCGCCGTGGTTGACGGCCAGGCGCAGCCCGTGCCGGATGTCCTCGCCGACCAGCGCGCAGTACACGGCGGCGGCGAGCGCCCCCTCGGCCGCGCCGTCCCCCAGCAGCTCCGCCACGCGCGCCGCCGTGGGCATGCCCTGGCGCACGGCGCCCAGCGCGTGCCGCAGGGCGTCCGCGACCGGCGGGTGGCCGGGGTGGGCGGCGAGCAGGGCCAGGGCCCGCTGGATCGCGCCGTCGAGGGAGTCGCCGCGGGCGAGGCCGTGGACGATGACGGCGTGCGCGCCGGCCGCGAGGTAGGCGGTGGGGTGGCCGTGCGTCTGGACGGCGCCCTCGACGGCGAGCTGGAGCACGAGCTGCGGCTCCCAGCCGACGAGGAGCCCGAAGGGCGCGGACCTGACGGCGGCCTCGGGGCCGCGTTCGCCGGGGTTCTTGGGGGTCTCCAGGGTGCCCATGACCGCGTTGCCGAGTCCCAGGAGGCAGGCGCGGGAGGGGGCGCGGCGGGAGTAGAGCCACTCCTCGCGGGCGAGCCAGCCGTCCTCCTCGCGCCGCTCGTCCGGGCCCCAGTCGCTCTGGGTCGCGGCCCAGCGGCGGTAGGCGCGGTGCAGGTCGGTCGGCGGGTGCCAGGCGCCGGTGTCGCGGCGCACCTGGGCGCGTATGAGCCCGTCGACGGTGAAGAGGGCGAGCTGGGTGGAGGCGGTGACCGCGCCCCGTCTGCCGTACGCGGGCGCGGGCTCGGTGAGGCCTTCGGCGCCGTGCGCCGTCCGTATCCGGTCGAGGGAGAGACCGTCGAGGGGCGCCCCGAAGGCGTCGCCCACGGCGGCCCCGAGGAGCGTGCCGCGCACCCGGCTGCGGAAGTCCTGCTGTTCGGCGCGGCCCCAGACACCGGCGGCTGCTGCTGTGCCCACCGGACCTCCCTCCGTGCCTCGACCCGTTGCGACTGCGCAGCACTGTAATCGAACGGGAGCGCTCGATTCCGGCGGCGAGGAGTATGCGGCAAGACGCCCTTGAGCTCCCCCGAGGTCGCTTTTGGACGACGTTCACCGGAGCTTCGCAACTGCTACGGACGGCTTGATACCCGTGGGTGAACGGAGGCTGTCCTCCGTCGAACGTCCGCATCTCGTAACGGAGTTTTCGTGGTGTACAACCTTCACTCGGACCGGCCCGTCTCCCGTTACGTCACAGACGTTCCTCACAGGAGGCACCGTGCCCCGCCGCACACTCATCACCGCCATCGCGGTCGCCGCGCTGACCACCCCCCTCGCGCTCGTCGCCACGTCCGGCCCCGCGTCGGCCGCGCCCGTGCCGCCCCGCGCGCCGGTCACCGACTTCAACCACGACGGGTACGCCGACCTCGCCGTCGCGGCGCCGCACGGCACCGTCGACGGAGTCGAGAAGGCCGGCTACGTCTCCGTCGTGTACGGCACCGCCTCGGGGCCCGGCACCGCGCGCCACCAGCTCATCAGCCGGGCCACGCCCGGAGTCCCCGGTGACCCCGCCGGCACGTACGCCTTCGGCTACACGTCGATCCCCGGTGACCTGGACGGCGACTCGTACACCGACCTGCTCGTGGCCGGCGGCGACGACAACGGCAACAAGGCCACCGTGCTCTGGGGCTCCAGGGACGGCCTCACCGGCCAGAACACGCTCCTTCCCTACGCCAACGCGGAGTTCGCCCTCGGCGACTTCAACGGCGACGGCAAGCGCGACCTCGTCGTGAACGACACCCCGAGCGACGACCCGGACGTCTCCGGGATGACGATCCAGTACGGCCCGTTCACCCGGGACGGCAGGACGCGCACCCAGGACAGCATCACCACGGACGACGGCAACTCGGGCCTGAAGTCCTTCATCACCGGCGACCTGACGGGCGACGGCGTCGACGACATCGTCACCACGCACGGCTTCGAGGAGATGCAGCACGAGGCCCGTTTCTGGAAGGGTTCGCGGACCGGCGTCGGCCACACCTCGAAGTTCCTCGGCACGGCGTACAGCGGCACCGTCGGCGACGTCGACGGCGACGGGTACGGCGACCTGATCACCCGCGACATCGGCGGCGTCACCGAGGTGATCGACTCCGCGCCGGGCAGCATCACGATCCAGTACGGCGGCTCCACCGGCCCCTCCGACGCGCGCAAGAAGGTCATCACGCAGGACACCGCGGGCGTCCCCGGGGCGAGCGAGGACGACGACGCCTTCGGCGCGTCCCTCAGCGCCGGTGACGTGAACGGCGACGGCCGGGCGGAAGTCGCCGTCGGCGTCCCCGGCGAGAGCCTCGACTCGGCGACCGGCACCGGCGCGGTGGTCCTGCTCAAGGGCGCCGCCAAGGCCGACGGCGGCATGACCGGCAAGGGTGCCGTCGCCTACAACCAGACCACCGCGGGCGTGCCGGGCGTCTCCGAGGCGGGCGACGACTTCGGCCGCCAGGTGAGCCTGACCGACCTGAACAAGGACGGCAAGGCCGACCTGACCGCGACGGCTCCCGGCGAGGACGGCACGTACGCCGACTCGGGCGCCCTGTGGAACCTGTACGGCTCCGCGAGCGGCCTGACCACCACGGGCGCGGGCACCCTCAGCCCGGTGAAGCTCGGCGCCCCGGAGAAGGACGCCGGGTTCGGCCTCACGCTCGCCGGCTGAGCCCCTCCCTCTTCCGGCCTCCTCCCTCTTCCCTGGAGAACCAGTGCGACGCTCTCTCACGGCCGCCCTCGCGGTCACCACCCTCATCACGCCCCTCGCGCTCGTCGCCACCGCGGGCTCCGCCTCGGCCGCCCCGGTGCCGCCGCGCACCCCGCTCGTCGACTTCAACCACGACGGGTACGCCGACGTCGCGATCTCCTCGGTCGGCGGCTGGCAAGGCACGACGCCCGGCACGGTCACGGTCGTCTACGGCTCGGCCTCGGGCCCCGACAACGCCCACGCGACCTTCGGCCGCGCCACCCCCGGTGTCCCCGGCGACCCGCAGGACGGCGGACGCTTCGGCGCGCAGACGGCCGCCGCCGATCTCGACGACGACCAGTACACGGACCTCGTCATCAGCGGCGACGGCAACGCCGTCGTCCTGTGGGGTTCGGCGTTGGGCCTGCACGGCGAGAGGAGTTCCGAGCTGCCCTGGCGCGGCAGCGACGTCACCGCCGGCGACTTCAACGGCGACGGCAAGCGGGACCTGGTCACGGGCGACATCGAGGGAGAGACCGACCCCGGCGACGACCTCTTCGGGATGTCGGTGTCGTACGGACCGTTCACCCGCGACGGCAAGGCCGCGAGCAAGCAGCAGGTGCCCGTCCAGCGGGAGTTCGGCGAATCCTCCTTCGTGGTCGGCGACGCCACGGGTGACGGCGCCGACGACATCGTCTCCAGCCACGGCTTCGAGGAGAAGGCGCACGCCAGCCAGTTCTGGAAGGGCGGCAAGAACGGTGTGAGCACCACGTCCACACCGCTCGCCGCCACCTACAGCGGGGCGATCGCCGACGTCGACAAGGACGGCTACGGCGACCTGATCGTCCGCGACATCGGCGACAACTACGAGGACATGCCGTACCAGAAGGGCACGATCCTCGTCAGGTACGGAACGCCGGACGGGCCTTCCGCGACCCGCACCGCGAAGATCACCCAGGACACGGCGGGCGTGCCCGGCGTCGGTGAGGAGGGCGACGAGTTCGGCTCCTTCATCAGCGCGGGCGACGTCAACGGCGACGGCTACGCGGACGTCGCCGTCGGCATCCCCGGAGAGGACATCGACGCCGTCGCGGACGCGGGCAGCACCGTGCTCCTGAAGGGCTCCCGCACCGGCCTGACCGGCACGGGCGCGCAGGCCTTCCAGCAGTCCACGACCGGGGTGCCCGGCGTCTCGGAGAAGAACGACAAGTTCGGCGCCCAGGTCCTGCTCTCCGACACCAACAAGGACGGCAAGGCCGACCTGACGGCGACCGCGCCCACGGAGGACGGCACCTACGCCGACTCCGGTGCCGCCTGGTACCTGCGCGGCGCCGCGAGCGGCCTCACCGTCACCGGCATCGCGTCCTTCAGCCCGAAGTCGCTCGGACTTCCGGAGGACCGCGTGGAGTTCGGCGGCGCGCTGACCCGCTAGTCAGCGCGCCGCCCCGCTGCCGCTGACGGACGTCAGTCCGCGAGCGGCAGCAGCTCCGGCAGGTGCCCGTCCGAGGCCGCGGCGGCCCGCTGCCGCTCCTCGGGCACCTCGCCGTACAGCGTCGTGCGCGGCCTGGCCGGGCGGCCCGCCGCGTCAGCGATGGCCACCAGGTCCTCGACCGACCGGTAGGAGCCGTAACTCGAGCCCGCCATGCGGGAGATGGTCTCCTCCATCAGCGTCCCGCCGAGGTCGTTCGCCCCCGACCGCAGCATCTCGGCGGCGCCTTCCTGGCCGAGCTTGACCCAGCTGGTCTGGATGTTGGGGATGTGCGGGTGCAGCAGGACCCGCGCCATGGCGGTGACGGCGCGGTTGTCGCGGGTGGTCGGCCCCGGCCGGGCGATGCCCGCCAGATAGACGGGCGCGTTCGTGTGGATGAAGGGCAGCGTCACGAACTCCGTGAAGCCGCCGGTCTCCTGCTGGATCGCGGCCAGCGTGCGGAAGTGGCCGAGCCAGTGCCGGGGCTGGTCGACATGGCCGTACATCATCGTGGACGACGACCGGATGCCGAGCTCGTGCGCCGTCTTGACGACCTCGATCCAGGTGGCCGTGGGCAGCTTGCCCTTGGTGAGGACCCAGCGCACCTCGTCGTCGAGGATCTCGGCGGCCGTGCCCGGGATGGAGTCGAGCCCCGCCTCCTTGGCGGCGGTCAGCCACTCGCGGATCGACAGGCCGGTCCGGGTCGCGCCGTTGACGACCTCCATCGGCGAGAAGGCGTGCACGTGCATGCCCGGCACGCGCTCCTTCACCGCCCGCGCGATGTCGAAGTAGGCGGTGCCCGGCAGGTCGGGGTGGATGCCGCCCTGCATGCACACCTCGACGGCGCCGACGTCCCAGGCCTGCGCGGCGCGGTCGGCGACCTGGTCCAGGGAGAGGGTGTAGGCGTCGGCGTCGGTCCTGCGCTGCGCGAAGGCGCAGAAGCGGCAGCCGGTGTAACAGACGTTGGTGAAGTTGATGTTGCGGGTGACGATGTACGTGACGTCGTCGCCGTTGACCGTCTTGCGGATGTCGTCGGCGATGCCGCAGAGCGCGTCGAGCGCGGGCCCGTCGGCGTGCAGCAGGGCCAGCGCCTCGTCGTCGGTGAGCTTCGTCGGGTCGTCGGCGGCCCTGGCGAGGGCGGCGCGTACGTCACCGTCGATGCGGGACGGCACCAGGCCGGGCGCCGCCTGCTCGCGCAGCGCCTCCCAGTCGCCGTACACCTCGTCGAAGTCCGCGCGCCGGTCGGCGGTGCGGCCGTCCGTGTCGATGGTGCGGTGCAGGTCGGTGCGGCCCGACGACTTCGTGGCGACGTACCCTTCGTCGGGCTCCTGCCAGGGGTGGCCCTCGACCGCGGCGTCGGGGCGGGCGAGGCCGGTCTCCGGGTCGGCGAGGGCCCGCAGGTGCGGAAGGAGGCGCGGGTCGAGCCAGGGCTCGCCGCGCCGCACGAACTCGGGGTAGACGCAGAGCCGTTCGGCGAGCGTGAAGCCCGCCGCCGCGGACCGCTCGGCCAGCTCCTCCAGCCGCGGCCAGGGCTTCTCGGGGTTGACGTGGTCGATCGTGACGGGCGAGACGCCGCCCCAGTCGTCGATGCCGGCGCCGATCAGCCGCTCGTACTCCCCCGCGATGAGGTTCGGCGGCGCCTGGATGTTGCCCGCGGGACCCATGATGTGGCGGGCGACGGCGATCGTGGCGACGAGGTCGTCGATCTCGGCGTCGGGCATGCCGCGCATCGCCGTGTCGGGCTTGGCGCGGAAGTTCTGGATGATCAGTTCCTGGATGCCGTGGTACGAGCGCGCCACGCGGCGCAGCGCGAACAGCGAGTCCGCCCGCTCCTCGTACGTCTCGCCGATCCCGATGAGCAGCCCGCTGGTGAAGGGCACGGACGACCGCCCGGCGTCCTCCAGGACCCGCAGCCGCACGGCCGGTTCCTTGTCCGGGGAGCCGTGGTGCGGCTGTCCCGGCTCGCTCCACAGCCGCTCGGCGGTCGTCTCCAGCATCATGCCCATGCTGGGCGCGACGGGCTTGAGCCGCTGGAAGTCCGTCCAGGTCATGACGCCCGGGTTGAGGTGCGGCAGCAGCCCGGTCTCCTCCAGGATGCGGATGGAGATGGCACGGACGTACGCGATGGTGTCGTCGTACCCCTCGGCCTCCAGCCACTCACGGGCCTCGGGCCAGCGGTCCTCCGGCTTGTCTCCGAGGGTGATGAGGGCTTCCTTGCAGCCCAGTTCGGCACCGCGCCGGGCGATGTCGAGCACCTCGTCGGGGGACATGAACATGCCGTGGCCGGCGCGGCGCAGCTTGCCGGGCACGGTCACGAAGGTGCAGTAGTGGCACTTGTCGCGGCACAGCCGGGTGAGCGGGATGAAGACGCTCTTCGAGTACGTGATGACGCCGGGGCGGCCCGCCGCCGCCAGGCCCGCGTCGCGCACCCGGGCGGCGGACGCCGTGAGGTCGTCGAGGTCCGCGCCGCGCGCCTGGAGCAGGACGGCGGCCTCGCCCACGTCGAGCGCGACACCGTCCCTGGCCCGCTTGAGCGCGCGCCGCATGGCGTTCGCGGTGGGTCGTCCGGCCTCGTCGGGCTGCGCGCTGTTGGTCATGTGTCCGAGCATACGAGCGACAACACGTGACCTGGGCGGATACTTCCGGTCAGGGGGTCACGGCCCCAGGTGCCGCCCCGCCGCGTCGAGCGCCGCGCACACCTCGGCCTCCCCGGCGGCCGGCAGCTGCACGATGACCTCGTCGACGCCCAGCTCCGCGCAGCGCGCGAGCTTGTCCGCCTCGGGGGCCACGGCCGTCAGCGCCACATACAGGTCGTGCGGCTCGCGCCCCGCCTCGGCCCACGCCGCCCGCAGCACGGGCAGCGCCTCGCGCAGTCCGCTGCCGCCGACGGGCATCCAGCCGTCGGCGAACTCCGCGACGTGCGCGAACAGGCCCCGCCCGGCGGCGCCGCCGATGAGGGTGCGGGGCCCGTGCAGCGGCCCTTTCCCGAGCCGCTTGCGGGGCGCACGCCGCGGCTTCGGATGCACCTCGCTGGCCCGCACCGAGCCGAACTCGCCCTCGTACTCCGTGGGCTGGTCGGCCCACAGGGCCCGCATGAGCGCCATCCGGTCCCGTACGACGGCCCGGCGGCGGGGCCACGGGACGCCGTGGTCCTCGGCCTCCTCGCGGTTCCAGCCGTAGCCGATGCCGAGGGTGACGCGCCCGCCGGAGAGGTGGTCGAGGGTCGCGACCTGCTTGGCGAGGTCGATGGGGTCGTGCTGGGCGACGAGCGCGATGTTCGTGCCGAGGGTGATCCGCTCGGTGACGGCGGCGGCCTGGGCGAGGGCGACGAAGGGGCTGAGCATGCGGGCGCACTCGGGCGGCAGCTCACCGCCCGGGTAGGGAGTCAGGCGGGGCACGGGTATGTGGGTGTGCTCGGGGAGGTAGAGGCCGTCGAACCCCCGCCCCTCCACCTCGCGGGCCAGCCGTACCGGTCCGATGGTGCCGTCGGTCATGTACAGCGTCGCGGAGATGCGCACGGTGCCTCCGAGTCTCGGCGTGAGTCGCCCCCGTTCGTCCCCTTCCTAGCCGCGGAAAGTCGGTTGGTCCATGGCCATGGCCTCATTACTCTGGCGCCGGTGAACAGACGACGGCAGAAAAAGCTGACCGCACGCCTCGTTTTCGCCGCGCGGCTCGGCGAGACGGCGGCCGTCGCCTCCCTGCTGCGCGCCGGGGCCGACCCGCGCCTGCCGGACGCCGAGGGCACGACGCCTCTGTACGCCGCCTCCGTGCACGGCACCGCCGAGGCGGTGCGGCTGCTGCTGCGGGCCGGCGCGCCGCCGGACGTGGAGAGCGGGCACGGCTCCGAGGGCACGCCGCTGTGCGGTGCGGCCTGCTGGGGGCACATGGACGCGGTGCGCGAGCTGCTCGCCCACGGCGCGGACCCGAACCTCCGCGAGGACCTCGGCACGGGCTGGACCCCGCTGCGCTGGGCCCGCAACGGCCCGCATCCGGAGACGGAGGCGGCGCTGCTGGCGGCGGGCGCCGACGCGTAGGGGCCCACGGCCCCGTCGGCGGCCGTGGTTACGCTTCCGGCATGACCACGGACAGCTCCCCCGTCACCTTCATCAACGTCTTCGAGATAGCCGCCGAAGACCTGGACGCGTTCGTCGAGCAGTGGGAGCGGCGGGCCCGCCTCATGCGGGACAAGCCCGGCTTCCTCGACTCCCGGATGCACCGGGCCCGCTCGTCGGACTCCCGCTTCCAGCTCGTCAACGTCTCCCACTGGGAGAGCCAGGAGGCGTGGGAGGCCGCCACCGCCGACCCCGGCTTCGCCGCCCGCACCCGGGCCGCGCGCGAGCAGACCTCGCGGCCGGTGACGCCGAACCCCGCGGTGTACGACGTCGTCGTGGAAGTCACCGCTCCGTAGGGCCACCACGGGCGAGGTGCGGCGTCCACCGGGTGACACCGGGCGTAAAACCGCCAATCTCCTTCCCTTGCGGCACAGTTCACGGCTCAATACCAGGGTTGCCCGCACCACCCACGGCACCACCGACACCCTGGGAGCCGCAGCATGTGCCAGGACCACCCGCAGTACGGCGCGATGAACCGGCGCGGACTGTTCGTGACGGGAGCCGCCGCCGCCCTCACGCTGAACGGCGTGAGCTTCGCGAGCGGCGCCGAGCGGCGCGCTCCCGGCCGGGGCGGGAAGCCGGGGAGCAAGGACACGAGAACGGTCCGCGGCACGCTGCCCGTCGGCGCGCCCGACTTCGTGTACCTGCCGCTGGAGATCCCGGACGGGGTCCGCGAGCTGCGCGTCGCGTACAGCTACCAGAAGCCGCCCGTGCCCGCCGGGACCCAGGGCAACGCCCTGGACATCGGCGTCTTCGACGAGCGCGGCACGGACCTCGGCGGCAAGGGCTTCCGCGGCTGGTCCGGCGGCGCCCGCACCGAGTTCTTCATCCGCGCCGACGACGCCACGCCCGGCTACATCCCCGGCCGCGTCCGGCCGGGCACCTGGCACATCGCGCTCGGCCCCTACACGGTCGCCCCCGAGGGCCTGCCCTACGAGGTGACGATCACCCTCACCTACGGCGCCCCCGGCAGCACCCCGGAGCCCGACTACCCGCCGGAGCGCGCGAAGGGCCGGGGCCGCGCCTGGTACCGCGGCGACTGCCACCTGCACTCCGTGTACTCCGACGGCCGCCGCACCCTCGCCGAGATCGCCGCGCTCGCCCGCGCCGCGGGCCTCGACTTCATCAACAGCTCGGAGCACAACACCCACTCGGCGCACGCGCACTGGGGCGAGCACGCCGGTGCCGACCTGCTGATCATGCTGGGCGAGGAGGTCACCACCCGCAACGGCCACGTGCTGGCGCTCGGCACGGATCCGGGCACGTTCGTGGACTGGCGCTACCGCGCCCGCGACAACCGCTTCGGCCGGTACGCGCGCCGGATCCGCGACGCGGGCGGCCTCGTCGTCCCCGCCCACCCGCACGCCACCTGCGTCGGCTGTAACTGGAAGTTCGGCTTCGGCGAGGCGGACGCCGTGGAGGTGTGGAACGGCTCGTACACGCCGGACGACGAGGTGTCCCTCGCCGACTGGGACAGCATGCTCGTCGCCTCCCTGCGCGGCGGGAAGCCGTGGATCCCGGCGATGGGCAACAGCGACGCGCACCGCGACCCCGACCGGATCGGCGGCCCGCAGACGGTGGTCCTCGCCGACGACCTGTCCCGCGACGCCATCCTGGAGGGCCTGCGGCGCGGCCGCTCCTACATCGCCGAGTCCAAGGAGGTGGAGCTCGCCTTCTCCGCGGCGGGCGGCCGGGGCGGGCACGCGGGCATCGGCGAACGCCTCACCGTGGACCGCGACACCCCGGTCACGGTCCGCCTGGACGTCAAGGGCGCCCCCGGTTGCACGGTCCGCCTCGTCACCGACCAGGGCGTCCTGCACACGGCCCCGCCCCTCCCGGCCTCCGGCACGGGCACGGTGGAGTGGCGCACGACGCCGTCCTACGCGTCCTACGTACGCGCGGAGATCCGCCATCCGGCGACGACGCCACCGCTGCCGGGCCCGTTGCGGGCGTTCACGAACCCGGTCTTCCTGGGCCGCGCGTAAGCACCTACGCCGGACCGGTGCGTCGCGGCGGGGTCCCGCCTTGCGGGGCCTCCGCCGTGGCCCCTCAGCCGCCCGGCCAGACGATCGACTGCAACTCGCTGTACGCGTGCAGGGCGTACGAGCCGACGTCGCGGCCCACTCCGCTCTTCTTGAAGCCGCCGAACGGGGCCTCCATGTTGCGGCCGGTCGTGTTCACGCCGACGCCGCCCGTGCGCAGGCGGCGGGCCACGCGGAAGGCGCGGCTGATGTCGGCGGACCAGACGTAGTCGATGAGGCCATAGTCGCTGTCGTTGGCGAGGGTGACCGCCGTTTCCTCGGCCTCCCGCGGTGTCGCGGCGTCGAAGGGGACGACGCAGACCACCGGGCCGAAGATCTCCTCGCGGACGGCCCGCATGTGGGGGGTGCAGTCGGCGAGGAGGGTCGGGGCGACGTAGAAGCCGGTCGGCAGGGCCGGGCGCTCGCCGCCCGTGACGACGCGGGCTCCCTCCTTGCGCGCGTCCTCCACGTACGCCTCGACGCGGTCGCGGTGTGCCGCCGAGATCACCGGGCCGACCACCGTGTCCGGCTCGGCCGGGTCGCCGACCTTCAGGTGCCCGGCGTAGGCCGCCAGCTTCTCCACCAGGCGCGGGTAGGCGCCCCGTTGGACGAGGACGCGGGTGGGGGCCGTGCAGATCTGGCCGCTGTAGAAGGAGAACGTCGTGCCGATGCCGGCCACCGCCGCGGCGAGCCCCCGCTCGTCCACGTCGTCGAAGACGATCGCCGCGCCCTTGCCGCCGAGTTCCAGCAGCTGCCGCTTGATGTCGCGGCCGCACGCCTCGCCGATGCGCCGTCCGACGGCGGTCGAGCCGGTGAAGCTCACCATGTCGACGTCGGGCGAGTCCACGGCGGCCTCGCCCACGGCGGCGTCCGCGCCGGAGACGACGTTGACGACGCCGGGCGGCACGCCTGCCTCTTCCAGCGCGGCGGCCATCGCGTACACGGACAGGGGGTCCTGCGGCGCCGGCTTCACGACGACGGTGTTGCCCATGGCGAGGGCGGGCGCGACCTTGCCCGCGGGGTTCGCCCAGGGGTTGTTGTACGAGGTGATGCACGTGACGACGCCGACGGGCCGGCGCACGGTGAGCGCGCCCGTCACCGCCGCCGGGCCCATCGGCCCCGCCTCGGCGATCTGCGGCGGCAGCGCGGCCTCGACCGGCTCCAGCGCGCCCTTCGCGTACCGCTGGAAGCGGGAGACGGCCACGGCGACCTGCATGCCGCGCGCCGTGGCGGTCGTGGCGCCGGTCTCGGCGCGGGCGAGTCCGGTGTGCGCGGCGCAGTCGCGGCGCAGGATCGAGGCGGTGCGGGACAGCATCCCCGCGCGCTCCTCGGGCGTCGTGCGCGACCAGCTCGCGAAGGCCTCCCGGGCCGCCGCCGTGGCCGCGCGGACCTGCGCGGCGCTCGCCTCGGGCGCCAGACCGACGACCCCTTCCGTGGCGGGGTTCACCACTTCGTAGTGCCCGTGATCGGGTTCGACCCACGTGCCGCCGATGAACAGCCGCCGCCCCAGGCTCACTTGGTGCTCACCGTCCTGGTGTCGCGGCCGGAGCGCAGCACCCGGCCGGGCACCGCGCCCGTCACGACGTCCTCACGGATCACCTCGACGCCGTTCACCCAGACCGCGTCGACGCCGATCGCCTTGGAGTCCAGGCGCGGGCTGTCGCCGGGCAGGTCGTGGACGAGCGTGGCCTTGCCCGCGTCGATCCGCCCGGGGTCGAAGAGGACGAGGTCGGCGTGGTGGCCCTCGGCGATCCGGCCGCGCTCCCGCAGCCCGAAGAGCCGGGCCGGGTCGTCGGTGAGCATCCGCACGGCCTGTTCGAGGCTCATCAGCTTGCGGCCGCGCAGGCAGTCCCCGAGGAACCGGGTCGTGTACGGGGCGCCGCACATGCGGTCCAGGTGCGCGCCCGCGTCCGAGCCGCCCAGCAGCACGTCCTCGTGCTGCCAGGTCGCGGCGCGCAGTGCCCAGGAGTCGGGGTCGTTGTCGGTGGGCATCGGCCACAGGACGGTGCGCAGCCCGTCGGCCGCGCAGATCTCGACGAGGCAGGTGAAGGGGTCCTGTCCGCGTTCGGCGGCGATGTCGGCGACGACGCGGCCGGTGAGACCTTCGTTCGCCTCGGAGTACGTGTCGCCGATGACGTACCGGTCGAAGCGGGCGAGGCGGCGGAAGACGCCCGCCTCCTTGCTGTCGGCGCGCCGCAGCAGCTCCGCGCGGACGTCCGGGTCGCGCAGCCTCGCGATCCGCTTCGGCACGGGCAGCCCGAGCACGTCCCCCCACCCGGGGATGAGGTTGAGCGCGCAGAACGTACCGAGCGACATGTTCATGGGCGTGAGGATCGGCATGGTGAGCGCGACGACGCGGCCACCGGCCTCGCGGGCGCGTTCGCTCGGCACGAGCTGACGTGGCACGCGCTCGGGGACGGCGGCGTCGATGGTGAGGACGTTCCAGTTGAGGGGCCGTCCGGCGGCCGCGCTCATCGCCACGAGCAGGTCGATCTCGTCGTCGCCGAACTGGTCGAGGCAGCCCGCGACGATCGCTTCGAGCTGTGTCCCCTCGTGTTCGGCGACGGCACGGGAGAGCGCGAGCAGCTCGTCGGGGCGGGCGTGGCGGGAGGCGACCGGCCGCCCGTCGCCGTCGGAGTGGGTGGAGGACTGCGTGGTGGACAGTCCCCAGGCGCCGGCGTCCATCGCGTCGTGGAAGAGCCGCAGCATCTCGTCCAGCTGGGCGGGGGTCGGCTGCCCGCCGACCGCGTCCTCGCCCATCACGTACCGCCGCAGCGCGCAGTGCCCCACCATGAACCCCGCGTTGACGGCGATGCGCCCGTCGAGTGCGTCCAGGTACTCCCCGAAGGAACTCCAGGACCAGGGCGCGCCCTCTTCGAGGGCCACGAGCGACATGCCCTCGACCTTCGACATCATCCGCCGCGTGTAGTCGGCGTCCTCCGGCCGGTCCGGGTGGAGCGGCGCGAGCGTGAACCCGCAGTTGCCGCCCGCGACGGTGGTCACGCCGTGGTTGAGGGAGGGCGTGGCGTACGGGTCCCAGAAGAGCTGCGCGTCGTAGTGCGTGTGCGGATCGACGAACCCGGGCGCGAGGACGTGCCCCCGGGCGTCTTCGCCGCTCCGCGCCGCTTCGGTGACGGCGCCCGGCTCGGCGACGACCGCGATCCGCCCGTCCCGGATGCCCACGTCGGCGACGCGCGCGGGGGCGCCGGTCCCGTCGACGACGGTCGCGCCCTTGATGAGGTGATCGAGCATGCGAGAACGTCCCCTTTCGAGGAGGGTCGGGGCTGATGTCCCCGGGGGCCGGCAAGGGCCCCGGCCTCCGTCCGGGAGAGGAAGCCGGGGCGGTCCAGGGCCGCCCTACGCCCCCGCGGCCTGCCGGAACCGGGTGGTGCGGTGGA
This sequence comes from Streptomyces sp. G44, assembly GCF_016905445.1. Lineage (GTDB taxonomy): Bacteria > Actinomycetota > Actinomycetes > Streptomycetales > Streptomycetaceae > Streptomyces. The sequence continues at coordinate 16,713 of NZ_JAFEXF010000077.1, read as the reverse complement.
CGGGATCCGTGTCGATCTTCGGGATCACGTGTTCGCCGATCAGCTTGATCGTGTTCATCGTGTCCTCGGGCGAGATGCCGATCGGCAGCCCGAAGCTGAGCTGGTCGGCGCCGGCCTGCTCCCACCGCTTGCACTGCCGGAACACCTCGTCCGGGTCGCCGCAGATCATCAGCTCCTCGGCGATGAGCAGCTCGATGATCTCCTCGCTGTACGCGGGGAGCAGCTCGGGCCACTCCGGGATGCCCTCGGGACGCGGGAAGGTGTCGTGGTAGCGGAAGAGCAGCGACTGGAGGTAGTTGAGACCGCCGCCGACGGCGATCTCGACGGCCTTGGCGTGTGTCTCGGCGCAGATGGCCGTGGACGTCACCATGACGTTGTCGTTCACGAAGTCGCCGATCGCCGCGGCCTCCTTGACGGCCGACTTGTACGACTCGACGACCCACTCCATGTCGGAGACCTTCTGCACGCTGAACCCGAGCACCCCGAGCCCCTTCTTCCCCGCCATCGCGTACGAGGAGGGGGACCCGGCGGCGTACCACATGGCCGGGTGGGACTTCCCGTACGGCTTGGGCAGGATCTTGCGCGGCGGCAGGGACCAGTGCGTGCCCCGGAAACCGGCGTACTCGTCCTGGAGCCACATCTTGGGGAACTCGGCGATGGTCTCTTCCCAGATCTCCTTGGTGTGGTTCATGTCGGTGATGCCCGGCATGAACCCGAGGATCTCGTGCGAACCGGCGCCGCGGCCCGTGCCGAACTCGAAGCGCCCCTCGGAGAGGTGGTCGAGCATGGCGGCCTTCTCGGCGACCTTCACGGGGTGGTTGACGGGCGCGAGGGGGTTGAAGATGCCCGAGCCGAGATGGATGCGGTCGGTGGCGTGGGCGAGGTAGCCGAGGTAGACGTCGTTGGCGGAGAGGTGGGAGTACTCCTCCAGGAAGTGGTGTTCGGAGGCCCAGGCGTACTTGAACCCGGACTTGTCCGCCTGGATGACGTACTCGGTCTCCTCGATGAGCGCCTTGTGCTCCGCTTCGGGGTCGACCGCGGCCCGCGCGGCGGGCACGTATCCCTGTACAAAGAGACCGAATTCCAAGGAGGTTCACCGTCCTCGTGAGGTTCTGACGGGCCGGCCGGTGTGTCGCTCCGTTTCCTGACGGGCCGTCAGTTCAGGATGCGTCGACTGTTCCATCGGGCGGGCGGGGCGTCAATAGCTGACTTGCCGTCAGATGACGCTGACGCCCGCCAGCCAGCCGCCGTCGATGACGAACGGCTGTCCTGTGATGTACGACGAGTCCTCGCCGGTGAGGAAGAGCGCGAGGGCCGCGATCTCCTGGGGGGTGCCGATCCGTCCCAGCGGCACCAGGTTCCTGTACAACTCCGCCACCGCCGCGCGGGACGCCTCCGGGTCGGCGGCCGGGTCCAGTCGCGCGGGATTCGTCATGGGGGTGTCCACGGCGCCGGGGCAGATGGCGTTGACGCGGATCCTCTTCGCCGCCAGCTCGATGGCGGCGACACGGGTGAGGCCGAGGATGGCGTGCTTGGTCGCGGCGTACGCGCCGACGAAGGCCATGCCCGTGAGGGCCGTGTAGGAGGCGGTGTTCACGATGGTGCCGCCGCCGGCCGCCTGTATCTCGGGGGCGACGGTGCGGATGCCGAGGAAGCAGCCGACCTGGTTGACCTGGATGACCTGCTGGAACTCTTCGAGGGGCGTGGCGAGGAGTTCGTTGAAGCGGAGGATCCCGGCGTTGTTGACGAGCCCGTCGACCTTCCCGTAGGTGTCCTTGGCGACGGCCACGGCCGCCTGCCAGTCCGCCTCCTTGCTCACGTCCAGATGGACGTACGTCGCCGCCCGCTCGCCCCGCTCTTCGGCGATCTCCTTGGCGAGCGCCTCGCCCCGGTCGTCGAGCACGTCGGCGACGACGACGTGGGCGCCCTCGGCGGCGAAGAGGCGTGCCTCTTGCTCTCCCTGTCCGCGCGCGGCGCCGGTGACGATGACGACGCGGCCGTCCAGCTTGCCCATGGGGTCACTTCCTTCAGTCGGTGAGGTGCGGGGCCACGCCGGTCGCGAACGCCGCCATCTGGTCGGTGAGTTCGGCCCTGCTGCGGCTGCGGAAGCGCACCTGGATCTGGTCGACGCCCATCGCGGCGTACGCGCGCAGGGACTCGGCGAGGGCCTCCGGCTTGCCGTGCAGCGTCCGTCGTCCCACGGGCCGGCCCGGCTCACCGACATACAGGGCCTCGGTGATCGCGCCGATCACGATCGGCTCCTCGATCCCCGCCTCCTCCCGCAGCCGCCTGAGCCGCGCGATCTGCGCGGGCAGCTCGTCGCGCGGGTCGCCCTGGGGCAGCCAGCCGTCACCGCGGGTGGCCGCGCGGCGGATGGCGGCGGGCGAGGAGCCGCCGACCCAGAGGGGTACGCGGCGCTGGGCGGGCCGGGGGCGCTGACCGAGGCCGCCGAAGCGGAAGCGCTCCCCGTGATGCTCGGGGTACTCGTCCGGGCCGAGCGCGGCCCGCAGCGCGTCGATGGTCTCGTCGAGGACCGGCCCGCGCCGCGCGAAGTCGACGCCGAGCGCCTCGAACTCCTCCGGCACGTGCCCCGCGCCGACCCCGAGGACCAGCCGGCCGCCGCTGAGGTGGTCGAGGGTGGCGTACTGCTTGGCGGTGAGGAGGGGGTGCCGCAGGCCGACGACGGCGACGTGGCTCAGCAGGCGGACGCGCTCGGTGACGGCGGCGAGGTGGGCCAGGGTCGCCACGGGGTCGTACCAGGTGGTGCCCATGGCCGCGGCGAGGCGGCGGGGGATGGCGACGTGGTCGCAGGTCGCGAGGTAGGCGAAGCCGGTGCGGTCGGCGGTGCGGGCGATCTCGACGAGGTCCTCGGGGGTGGCGTCGGCCTCCCAGGGTTCGGCGTAGAGGGAGCTCTGGGACTGGATGGGGAGCTGCATGCCGTAGGCGAGGGACGCATGCGGCTGCGCGGACGGGGACATGGCGGGTCACTCCTGCCTTGCGGGCGGCGGACCTGACGGCGCGTCACATGCGCGCCGTCGGCCATGGTGCGGGCTGACGGGACGTCAAGCAAGGGCTGGGGCAGGCGTCTCCGCAAGGGGAGGACACCCTCCGCCGCCCCTTCGCCGTCCGTTCATCGCCCGTCGGGCAGGGCCTCGGCCGATGACGCCCGAGTCCGGGACGGTGCTCGAATACTTGGGCTCTCACCTCTCCTTCGCCCATCGCGCCGAAGTGGATCCCTCCGGGTGGTCCGGGATCCGGTCCCGTTCGTGTGCCTGGACGCGGGCCATGTGGGCGAGTTCCGCGACGCAGGGACCGCAGCCGTACACGTCACCGGTGGCGCCGGGCGTGGTCACGGAGCCGATCCACAGCACGCGCACGTCCCGGCGTCGGCAGTACAGCCAGCAGGTACCGGTCACCCAGTGGTTCCGGTCGTCCGCCCGCGCGGCGAGCGGCCACGCGTCGCGCCACGGGCGTGACACGGCGGGAATGAAGATCACGGCACCGACCGCCGGGCACGTGGCGCGCCCGCCACGTGGAGGAAGCCTCCGGCCTTCTCGATCACACTCGCCAGCTCGTCGTACTCCCGCGGCACGACGGAGATCATCGAGCGGCACGCCGTGAGCACCGCTCCCGCCTCCCCTCGCTGGACCCGCCCCACGGCGCGTCCCAGCCCGTCCCTCCCCTGCGGCGGCAGCAGCCCCGCACGTTCCTCGATCACCTCGGCGATCTCCCACCCGAACGCCTCGGCGTACTCCGCGCACTCCTGGCGGGGCCCCGCGATGTCCGCCTGCGGGGCGCCGCACACGTAGATCACACAGCGGAACCGTTCGGTCCGCCCGTACCCCTCCGGCACCTGCGGCACGTCCGGCGCGATGCCCGCCGCCGCGTCCGCAAGCGCCTGTCGCCGTCTGAGATCGCCTCCGGCTCGGCCGGTGCGGTTACTGCTCTGATGCGGTTCACATCCGGAACTGACCATGCACTCATCGTGCCCAACCGGTCACCGCCGGTGAAGAGATGAGCCGTAGGGACGGGCGAGGCCTCCCGGCCACCGCTCGTACGCTCCGTCGGACCTACGCGATCAGCGGCACGCCGATGAGTTCACCGATGTGCCGCACGCGCGCCGTCGACACCTTGGCGAGGCGCTTGCCGATGACGCCCGGCAGCGCCTGGTGCTTGACCCACTCCGGGGCGTCGAGACCGACCTCGATCAGCGTCTCCGCCGCGCGGTCGTGCAGCCCGGCCGCGCATTGCGCGAGAGCGACGTCGAGTTTGTAGCGGTTGCGGGCCACCTTCGACATGGATCGTGGCAACTCGGTGCGCCCGGCCAGTTGGAGGGCTTTCCCGTGGTTCCCCAGCGCGACGGCGATTCCGACAGCTTCGGTGTTCGCGGTGGTCGGACCGAAGTGGGTGCCGTACGCGGTCTCGTCCCGGCCGAGTCGAGCGGCGGCCGCGTGGGCCTGCGACAGGTAGTCGTCCGCCGACGCGCCGTCGCCTCGTCGGGATGCGGCGACTGCGGCCGCGATCATCAAGCGTCCGTACACCACCAGTTGCGGACGTGCGGACTTGCTGAACGACGGCTCGATAAGCAGAGCCGCACGCTCGGCGACAGTGACGGCCTGGGGAACTCTGGCACTCCGAAGGTGAAGCCAGGACAGGGTGGACTGGGTGACCGCGGACAACACGGCGTCCCCGGCACTCGCCTCGACGTGCCGCGCGGAGGTGAGGGCGCTGAAGGCGAGATCCCGCTGCCCGAGCAGCATCGCGCTGGACGAGGCGAACTGGTAGGCGCTGGTGAGAATCGCGGCCAGTCGTTCACGTTCGGATCCCGTGGCCTCCCCGAACCGGGCCGCTCCTTCGACCAGCAGCTTGGCGAGAAGGCCACTCACCTCCCCGAAGTCACCCCGCCAGTAGGCGGCACTCACCCGCTTTTGGACGCTCGACAACTCGGAGAGCGTGCTGGGCTCGCCGAGGCCGTCCCAGTCCCCCAGGGCGCTGGAGTGAACCGCGTCGGAAAGCCGCCGCAAGGCAGCTCGGGTGCCCCGGCTCATCCCCCGCCGCGGCGCCTGCTGCCCCAGAATCACCGACACATCCGTGTTCAACGCGTGTGCCAGCTTCAGCAGTGACCCGATGGACAACTCCCCCCGGTCCTGCTCGGCCTTCTGCACCAGGGCGAGGGACAGCCCCGCCGCCTCGGCAAGCCCCTGCTGGGTCAGATCGGAGCCCCGCAGACACTTGATGCGCTTGCCGTTCGTCAGTTCCGCCCAGTTGCTCACGGTCACCCCAGTGCGTTCGCTCCGGCTGCTGTACCTCGATGGTAGGCCCGCAGCCCCCGGCTCACGCCCCCGCCCAGAGCCCCGCCTCCGTCAGCCCCAGCAGGGCGATCGCGTTGCCCCGGACGATCCGTTCCACCACGCCCGCCTCCAGGTGCCCCATCTGCGCCTCCCCCACCTCCCTCGACTTCGGCCACGTCGAGTCCGAGTGCGGGTAGTCCGTCTCGTAGAGCACGTTCCCGGCCCCGATGGCGTCGAGGTTGCGCAGGCCGAACGCGTCGTCGAAGAAGCAGCCGAAGACGTGCTCGGCGAAGAGCTCCGACGGCGGCCGGTGCACCCTCTCCGCGACCCCGCCCCAGCCCCGGTTCTCCTCCCACACCACGTCGGCCCGCTCCAGGATGTACGGGATCCAGCCGATCTGCCCCTCCGCGTACATGACCTTGAGGTTCGGGAAGCGTTCGAACTTTCCGCTCATCAGCCAGTCCACCATCGAGAAGCAGCAGTTGGCGAAGGTGATCGTGGAGCCCACCGCCGGCGGCGCGTCCGCCGAGGTCGACGGCATCCTGCTGGAGGAGCCGATGTGCATGGCCACGACCGTCCCCGTCTCGTCGCACGCCGCGAGGAAGGGGTCCCATGCGTCGGTGTGGATGGACGGCAGCCCCAGATGCGGCGGGATCTCCGAGAACGCCACCGCCCGCACCCCGCGCGCGGCGTTGCGCCGCACCTCGGCGGCGGCCAGTTCGGCGTCCCACAGCGGGATGAGGGTGAGCGGTATGAGGCGGCCGTGCGCCTGCGGTCCGCACCACTCCTCGACCATCCAGTCGTTGTACGCGCGTACGCCGAGCAGCCCCAGCTCACGGTCCTTCGCCTCGGTGAAGGTCTGCCCGCAGAAGCGCGGGAAGGTGGGGAAGCAGAGGGCGGACTGGACGTGGTTGACGTCCATGTCGGCGAGGCGGTCGGGCACGCTGTGGGAGCCGGGGCGCATCTGCTCGTAGGTGATGACCTCCAGCTTGATCTCGTCCCGGTCGTAGCCCACCGCCGTGTCGAGGCGGGTCAGGGGCCGGCGCAGGTCCTCGTACACCCACCAGTCGCCGATGGGCCCGTCGTCCCCCTTGTCCCCCATCACCGGAGCGAACTTCCCGCCCAGGAATGTCATCTCCCTCAGGGGGGCGCGGACGACGCGGGGTCCGCTGTCCCGGTACCTGGCCGGGAGCCGGTCCCGCCAGACGTGAGGAGGTTCGACGGTGTGGTCGTCCACCGAGATGATCTTCGGGAAGCCCTCCGCGGGCGCCGCGGCCTCCGTGCTCTCCATGGTCTCCATACGGGTCACCGTAGCGCTGATCTGACGACCCGTCAGCAAGCGGTGCGGCGCCTCCTGAGGCGTACGGAAGCACGACGTCGCACGGAACGGCGTGCGTGGACCCTGTGAGAGCCGTCTCCCACGGCTGACGCATCCGCCGCGGACAAGGCAAACTGGCGGGGTGCACGAACCGGGGCCCGGCCGAAGCCGCCCCGAGCGGGGCCGCGGCCCCGGCCGATGCATGACCGAAGAGGGCAAGACGCGGGCAGGGCAGGCCCGCGACCGGCAGGATTTGGGAACGGCAGGGCGGCAGGGGGAGCGATGGTCGATGTACCGCGAGTACCGGAGCAGTGGCGTCCGGCCTCGGGGAACACCCCCGGGGCACGGGCCGAGGGGCACCCTCCCGAGGTCCAGGCGTCACGCTTCAGCGTGCTCGGCCCGGTGCGCGCGTGGCACGGCACGGATCAGCTCCAGACCGGTTCACCCCAGCAGCGGGCCCTGCTGGCGGCCCTCCTGCTGCGGGAGGGCCGCACGGCCACGGCCTCGGAGCTGATCGACGCCCTCTGGGGCGAGGAACCGCCTTCACAGGCACTGGCCGCCGTCCGCACGTACGCGTCCCGGCTGCGCAAAGTGCTGCCTTCCGGTGTTCTCGTCAGCGAATCCGGCGGCTACTCCGTCCAGGTCGCGGACGGCGCCCTCGACCTCGCCGTGGCGGAAGATCTCTGGGCGGCGGCGGAGAAGGCCCGCGGCGTGGGCGACCTGGGCCAGGCCCGCACGCTGCTGAACAAGGCCCTCGGCCTGTGGGACGGGGAGCCGCTGGCCGGCGTCCCCGGCCCCTACGCCGAGACGCAGCGCACCCGCCTCGACGAATGGCGGCTCCAGCTGATCGAGTCGCGCCTGGACATGGACCTGGAGGCCGGCTGCCACGCGGAGGCCGTCTCCGAACTGACCGCCCTGACCGCCGCCCACCCTTTGCGCGAGCGCCTGCGCGAACTGCTGATGCTCGCGCTCTACCGCAGCGGACGCCAGGCCGAGGCCCTCGCGGTCTACGCCGACACGCGCCGCCTGCTGGCCGACGAACTCGGCGTCGACCCCCGCCCCGGCCTCAAGGAACTCCAGCAGCGCATCCTCCAGGCGGACCCCGCGCTCGCCGAACCCTCGCTGCCCTCACCGGAGCCCACGGCGAAGCTGGTCCGCCCCGCGCAGCTCCCGGCGACCGTCCCCGACTTCACCGGCCGCGCCTCCTTCGTGGACGAGCTGAGCGACATCCTCTCCGCCGCCGAGGGCCGCGTGATGGCGGTCTCGGCGCTGGCGGGCATCGGCGGCGTCGGCAAGACCACGCTGGCCGTCCACGTCGCCCACGTGGCGCGCACCCACTTCCCCGACGGCCAGCTGTACGTGGACCTCCAGGGGGCCGGGGGGCGAGCTGCGGAGCCCGAGACGGTCCTCGGCGCGTTCCTGCGGGCCCTCGGCACGGCCGACTCGGCGATCCCCGACTCCCTGGAGGAGCGGGCGGCGCTGTACCGCTCGGTCCTGGACGGCCGCAGGGTACTGGTCCTGCTGGACAACGCGCGCGACGCGGCCCAGGTCAGGCCGCTGCTCCCCGGCATGGAGGGCTGCGCGGCCCTGGTCACCAGCCGGGTGCGCATGGTCGACCTGGCGGGTGCGCACCTGGTCGACCTGGACGTGATGTCCCCCGAGGAGGCCCTGCTCCTGTTCACCCGCATCGTCGGCGAGGAGCGGGTCACCTCCGAGCGGGAGGCCGCCCTTGACGTGGTGGCGGCCTGCGGTTTCCTGCCGCTCGCCATCCGGATCGCCGCGTCCCGCCTGGCCGCGCGGCGTACGTGGACGGTCTCCACGCTGGCCGCGAAGCTGGCGGACGAGCGGCGCCGCCTGGACGAGCTCCAGGCGGGCGACCTCGCGGTCAAGGCGACCTTCGAACTCGGCTACGGCCAGCTGGAGCCGGCCCAGGCGAGGGCCTTCCGCCTCCTCGGCCTCGCGGACGGCCCCGACCTGTCGCTGGCGGCGGCCGCGGCGGTCCTCGACCTGCCCCTGGACGAGACGGAAGACCTCCTGGAGTCCCTGGTCGACACGTCCCTGGTGGAATCGGCGGCCCCCGGCCGCTACCGCTACCACGACCTCGTACGGCTCTACGCGCGTGCGTGCGCCGAACGCGACGAACAGCCGCCGAGCGAACGGGAGGCGGCGATGTCGCGGCTCCTGGACTTCTACCTGGCGTCGGCGGCCCGGGTCTACGCGATCGAACGCCCCGGGGACCGCACGGTGGACCATCTGGAGGTCACGGAACACGCCGGTCTCGACTTCGCGGACGGCGCCAGGGCCTTCGACTGGCTGCACGCGGAGGCCTCCTGCATCCTGGCGTGCGTCCAGCAGTCGCTGGGCCGTGCGGGGCTGCGGCGCGCGGTCGACCTGCTCCTCGCCGCGAAGGACCTGGCGGAGTCCGGCGCCATCTCGCACCGGTACGAAACGGCCACGCGTGCCGCGTGCAGGGCGGCCGCCACGGCAGGGGACGCGCTCGCCGAGGGGCGGGCCCGGGTGAGCCTCGCCCAGGTGCTCAACAAAGTGGGCCGCTTCGACGCCGCCGCCGCCGAGCTGGAGCTCGCCGCCTCGCTCGCCGCGGGATCCGAGGACCCGTGGACCACCGGCAACGCCCTGAACGAACAGGGGATCGTCAACAACTGCATCAACCGGCCGGCGGTCAGCGAGACCCACCTGCGCGAGGCGATCGACGTCTTCCGTGCCGACGGCAACCGGCACAGCGAGGCGAGCGCCCTGTGCAACCTGTCCCGGGCGCTGCTCGCGATGGGCCGGGTCCACAAGTCGATCGACCTCGCCCGGCAGGGCATCGCCATCTACACCGACCTCGGGGTCACCTTCCGCCTGGCCAACGCGAAGTACACCCTCGGCCTCGCGCTCAGCGACGCGAACCGTCACGCCGACGCCCTGGGGCAGCTGCACGACGCCTTGCAGATCTTCGCGGAGAACCGCCAGCGCCTGTGGGAGGGCACCACGCACTACCGCATCGCCCAGGTGGAGCTCGCGGACGGCCGTGCGGCGCGGGCCGCCCAGCATGCCGAGCAGGCGCTCGCCATCGGCTGCGTCGGCGGGGAGTGGATGCGGGCCAACGTACTGACGCTGCTGGGGCGGTCACTGGCCGACCTGGCCCAGCTGGACCGCGCGAAGGCCTGCTGGCGCGAGGCGCTGGTCATTCACGAGGAGGCGGGCGCGCCGGAAGCCGCTCGGGTCCGGAACCTCCTCGATCCCACGGCCGTCGCCTGACCCGTCCCGGGCGACGTTCATCGAACGTTTATGAGGGGCTGCCACTCTCAAGGAGTCGATCCGTCGCGTCGGGGGGCAGACGGGTCGCACGGGCCCTGTGGATAAGGTGAGCGGCCCAGTACGCCCGTTCGGCGGTCCTCGGGGGAGTCGCCGAGCGGGCGCATCCACCACCACATCCCCGTTCTGACCCAAGGAGTTGTCGCACATGAGCGAGATCAACACGAACCTCGGCATCACGACCATGGGCGAGGGCCACACGCCGGTCCCGCCCAAGGACGGCACCGTCACCACGCAGGGCGAGGGCCACACGCCCGTCCCGCCCAAGGACGGCACCGTCACCACGCAGGGCGAGGGCCACACGCCCGCCCCGCCCAAGGACTGAGCCCGCTCCACATCCCGACGGGGGAACGATCGGCCGCGGCGGCGCGGAGGGGAAGCCGTCGCGGCCGACGCATGCCCGATGCCGGTTCAGGTCATTCAATGGCGGGAACCAATCGAACAGTCGGGCGCACATCCTGATCGGCACTACCGTCGCACGCCGTACACCAGCCGTACCACGCCCAGGAGTTGGAATGAGTCGCACCAAGAAGGTTCTCGTCACCCTGGCCATCGCGGCCGCCGCCGCGGGTGGCGCGACCGGCCCGGCCCTGGCCGACAGCCACACCCCGGCCGCCCCGCAGGGCGACAGCCACACGCCGGCCGGGCCCCTCGGCGACAGCCACACGCCGGTCGCCCCGCTCGGCGACAGCCACACGCCCGTCGGCCCCCGGGGCTGATCCCCGGGCCCGGATCCGCACGCCCCGAGGGGGCCGGACCGCGGCGAGGCACGTAATCCCGTGGACACGGCCCCACCGCCGCCGCCAGGATTCCCGCCCATGACCTCTCTCGTGCGCCACCTCACGTTCGACGCCCACGACGCGTACCGCCAGGGCGCCTTCTGGGCCCAGGTGCTCGGCGGCAAGATCGCCGACGACGACTTCCCCGGCGACCCCGAGGCCCTGGTGGAGGGCGGCGGCGTCACGCTGCTCTTCGTCACCGTGCCCGACGCCAAGACCGTCAAGAACCGGCTGCACGTCGACCTCCAGCCGCAGGACCGCACCCGCGACGAGGAGGTCGACCGGATCCTCGCCCTCGGCGCGCGGCTCGTCGACGACCGGCGCAAGCCCGACGGCCGCGGCTGGGCCGTCCTCGCCGACCCCGAGGGCAACGAGTTCTGCGTGGAGTGCAGCGAGGCGGAGCGGGCCGCCCGCACGGCCGCGGCCGGCTAGCCCGTCCGCCCCCGCAGCTCCCCCTTGACCACCTTGCCGCTCGCGTTCCTCGGCAGCTCCGCCACGAACGCGACGGCGCGCGGCACCTTGTAGTTCGCCATCTCCCGCCGGGCCCAGGCGATGAGGTCGTCCGCCGTCACCACCGAACCGGGCCGCCGCACCACGTACGCCTGGCCCACCTCACCGAGCCGCGCGTCCGGCACGCCGATCACCGCGACGTCCGCGACCTCGGGGTGGAGGCCGAGGAGCTGCTCTATCTCGGCCGGGTAGGCGTTGAAGCCGCCGACGATGAACATGTCCTTGATCCGGTCGGTGACGCGGAGGTTGCCGTCCTTGTCGAGGACGCCGACGTCCCCGGTGCGCAGCCAGCCGTCCGGGGTGAGCGCGCGGGCCGTCCCGGCCGGGTCCTCGAAGTAGCCGCGCATGACGTGGTGGCCGCGGACCAGGATCTCGCCGGGGCGGCCGGGCGGCAGCGGACGCCCCTCGGGGGAGACCACCCGTACCTCCGTGTCCGGGATGGCGCGGCCCGACGTCGACGCGACGACCTCGGGCGGGTCGCCGCGCCGGCACATGGTGACGATGCCGCTCGCCTCGGAGAGGCCGTACGCGGTCAGGACCGTGCCCACCCGCAGCTCGCGGCGCAGCCGCTCCACCAGCTGGAGGGGGACGACCGCCGCACCCGTCACCACGAGCCGCAGCGCCGACAGGTCGTGCCGGCCGCGGGCGGGGTGGTCGAGGACCGACTGGTGCAGGGTGGGCGGGCCGGGCAGGACGGAGACGCGTTCGGCGGCGATGTTCGCGAGGACGGTGTCGACGTCGAAGACCGGTTGCGGGACCATCGTGGCGCCCCGCGTCAGGCAGGCGATGATCCCCGCCTTGTAGCCGAAGGTGTGGAAGAAGGGGTTCACGATCAGGTAGCGGTCGCCCTCGCGCAGCCCCGCAAGCTCGCTCCACACGTCGTAGCAGCGCAGGGTCTGCGCGTGGGTGATCACGGCGCCCTTGGGGCGGCCGGTCGTGCCCGAGGTGAAGATGATGTCCGAGGGCGCCGAGCCGTCGACCGACGCCGCCCGCGCCCGGACCGTCGCCGCGTCCACCCCGTCGCCGCCCGCCAGGAACTCCTTCCAGGTGCGGAAGTCCTGCGGCGCGTCGTCGGCGAGGACGACCACCGCCTCCAGGTGCGGGAGACCGGGCAGCGGGCCGCTCCCCGTGCCGTCGGCCGCCGCGCGGCGCAGGGAGGCGACGTACGACGTACCGAGGAACGTGCCGGTGACGAAGAGGAGCTTCGCGCGGCTGCGGGCCAGGACGTAGGCGGCCTCGGCTCCCTTGAAGCGGGTGTTCAGCGGGACGAGGACGGCGCCCGCCGAGACCGCGCCGAGGGCGCAGACGATCCAGTCGAGGGTGTTCGGAGCCCAGACGGCGACGCGGTCGCCCGGCTCGACGCCGTGCGCGACGCAGGCCGCCGCCGCGCGCTCCACGCGCCGTCCGAGCTGTCCGTACGAGACGCGGGTGCGGCCCTCCACGACCGCCTCCCGGTCGCCGTACCGCTCGGCGGCCGACCGTACCAGCCCCGGGATGCTGCCCCACCGCAGGTCGCCGCGCATCGCAAGCCCCTCCCACCGCAGTAGCTGACTGCCCGTCAGATTAGCGGTAGCCTGGCGCGCTGTCAGCAGCCGTTGCCGCAACGGGCGCCGACCAGTCACCCGTCTCCCGGAGGTGCCGCTCCCCATGCCCTCGTTCAAGGACGCCACAGCGATCGTCGGGATAGGACAGACCCGCTTCGCCCGACAACTCCGCGAGAGCGAGAAGGCGTTGGCGTGCCGCGCGATCCTCGCCGCGCTCGACGACGCGGGCATCGCCCCGTCCGAGGTGGACGCCTTCGCCTCGTACACGATGGAGGAGACCGACGAGGTCGAGGTCGCCAAGGCCATCGGCGCCGGCGACGTCACCTTCTTCAGCAAGGCCGGCTACGGCGGCGGCGGTTCGTGCGCGACCGTCGGCCACCTCGCCGCCGCCATCGCCACCGGGCAGGCGGGCGTCGGCGTCGCCTGGCGCTCCCGCAAGCGCGGCAGCGGGCCCCGCCCCTGGACGAACACCACCGTCCAGCTCCCCACGCCCGCCCAGTGGACCCGCCCCTTCGGCCTGCTGCGCCCCGCCGACGAGATCGCGATGCTGGCGCGCCGCCACATGCACGAGTACGGCACCACCCGCGACCACCTCTTCAACGTCGCCCTGGCCTGCCGCAACCGCGCCAACCAGAACCCCGCCGCGATGATGTACGACCGGCCGCTGACCCGCGACATGTATATGACGTCACGCTGGATCAGCGAACCCCTCTGCCTCTTCGACAACTGCCTGGAGACGGACGGCGCGCTGGCGTGCGTGGTCGTGTCGGCCGAGCGGGCCCGTGACTGCCGCACCAGGCCCGTGTACGTCCACTCCGCCGCGCAGGGCCTGCCCGCGCAGCACCACGGCATGGTCAACTACTGGACCGACGACCCGCTGTCGGGGCCCGCCTGGACGGCGGCGCGGCACCTGTGGAAGCAGGCGGACTTCGGCCCCGAGGACGTGGACGTCGCCCAGATCTACGACGCGTTCACCGCCCTCATCCCGCTCTCCCTGGAGGGTTACGGCTTCTGCGGGCGCGGCGAGGGCGGCGCGTTCACCGAGGGCGGCGCCCTGGAGACCGGCGGCCGGCTGCCCCTCAACACCGGGGGCGGCGGCCTCAGCGAGGCGTACGTCCACGGCTTCAACCTCATCACCGAGGGCGTCAAGCAGCTGCGGGGCACCTCCACGGCCCAGGTCCCGGACGCGGCCACCTGCCTGGTGACGGCGGGCGAGGGCGTCCCCACGTCGGCGCTGCTGCTGAGGGCGGCATAAGGGCGCCCCCGCAGGGGGCGCGAGGAACTGCGCGAGCAACCACAACCCACCCGCACCGGCGAAGGAACCCGCACATGGCAGACGCGACGACGGCGACCACACCCGCCCCCCTCCTCACACCCGTCATCGACGACGACGGCGCCCCCTTCTGGCACTACGCCGCCCGAGGCGAACTCCGCGTACAGGCCTGCGCGGCTCCCGGCTGCGCGGAACTCCGCTTCCCGCCCCGCCCCTGCTGCCCCCACTGCCAGTCCTTCGACAACGAATGGCGCAGGATGAGCGGCCGCGGCCGCATCTGGTCGTACGTCGTCCCCCACCCGCCCCTCCTCCCCGCCTACGCCGCCCAGGCCCCGTACAACGCGATCGTCGTCGAGCTCGCCGACGCCCCCCGCGTCCGCCTGGTCGGCAACCTCGTCACGGCCCCCGACGCCCCGCTGAACTCCGTCGACCCCGCACGGCTGCGCATCGGCGCCCGGGTGCAGGCCGTCTTCGCGGAGGTGGCCGGGATGACGGTGCCGCGCTGGATCCTGGAGCGGCCGTGACGGCGGCGGGCACGTTGCGGACCGGCATCGACAAGGACACGGGCGTCGCGGTCCTCACCCTCGACCGCCCGGAGCGGCACAACGCCATCGATCTGGCGACGGCCGCCGAACTGGGCGCCGCCTGGCGGAGGTTCCGCCACGACGACTCCGTGCGCGCGATCGTGGTGACCGGTGCGGGCGACAAGGCGTTCTGCACCGGCATCGACCGCGCCGCGCACGTGCCGCAGCCGGGCTCCCCGTACACGATCGACGATCCGCTCCTCTCGATCGGCCCGAAGGCGAACGACCTCTGGAAGCCGGTGATCGCCGCCGTCAACGGCATGGCGTGCGGGGGCGCCTGCTACCTCCTGGGCGAGGCCGAGTTCCTGGTCGCGGACGAGCACGCCACGTTCTTCGACCCGCACACCACCTACGGCATGGTCAGCGCGTTCGAGTCGATCCACATGGCGCAGCGCATGCCGTTCGGCGAGGTCGCCAGGATGGCGCTGATGGGCACGGCCGAACGGATCTCCGCGCGCCGGGCGTACGAGATCGGCCTGGTCTCCGAGCTCACGCCGCCGGGCGGGGCACTGGGGGCGGCCGTACGCGCCGCCGGGACCATCGCGTCCTACCCCACGGAAGCGGTACAGGGCACGGTCCGGGCCCTGTGGTCGGCGAAGGAGGCCGCCCGCGCCCAGGCCCTGGCGCACGCGCCCCATCTGATCGCCCTCGGCAACCTCCCGCCCGAGCGTCAGGCGGAGCTGTTCGGGGCGCGGCGGGGCCACGGCTTCCTGACCCGGTAGCCGCCGCCTGGCAAAGGGGACGCACCCGGCGTAGCGTCCATCGTGAGAGCAGGCCCCGGGACGGTCCGCACCACCCTTCCGGGACGTTCCTCGCTCTCCCGGAGCGACGGCCGCCGTATGGAGCCCCTTCCGAGCCTGATACGACGGCCGTCCCGGGTGACACGGGCCCGCCCCTACGGGCGGGGCGACGTCCCCGTCCCGCGCTCCGCGTCCAGCGCGTACACACACCGGTCCTTGCTGCACGCGTAGACGACCCCGTCCCGCACCACCGGCGCGCCCGTGATCTCCCCGCCCGTCGCCAGCTTCCACCGCAGCCGCCCGTCATCGGCCTTCAACGTGTACAGCAAGTGGTCCGTGGCGCCGAAGTGGATGCGCCGGTCGGCGACGACGGGCGTGCCGACGACCTCGCCACCGGCCTGGAACCGCCACTTCGGGGTGCCGGTCACGGCGTCCAGGGTGTAGAGCCCCTTGCCGCTGCCGACGTGGACGTGGCCGTCCGCGACGAGGACGGGCTCGATGGAGGAGCGGGCCTCCGTGGCGATGCGCCAGCGGTCACGGCCGTCCGTGGCGTCGAGCGCGTACACCGTTCCGAGGTAGTCGGCGAGGTACACCCCGCCGCCCGTGACGGCGGGCCCCGGCGCGAACGCGGGCGGGCAGAGGAAGGCGGCGGGCGCCTCGAAGTGCCAGCGGACGTGCCCGGCGGCCACGTCGACGGCGAGGACGCGTGAGCCCGCGGAGACGTAGACGTAGCCGTCGTGGGCCTGGGTGACCCGCACGGGCACGCCGCCGCAGGACGCCGCGTCGCCCACGGGGTACGACCAGCGCTCCTCGCCGGTCCGCGCCTCAAGCGCCCGCAGCCGCGCGTCCTTCCAGACGTACACCGTGCCGTCGAACAGGGCGGGTCCGGCCTCGGGGGTCTCGAAGTCGGTCTGGGCGCCGGTGATCTCCCAGAGCTTCTCGCCGTTGGCGGCCTCCCAGCCCTGTACGCCCCCGCCGCGGGTGCCGGTGACGACCGTGCCGCGGGCGGCCTGGAGGGAGTACACCCACGCGTCGGTCGGCAGCCGCCACAGGTCGGTGCCGTCGGCGCCGTCGAGGGCGTAGAGGGTGGGGCCGTCGGAGGCGTGGATACGTCCGTCGGCCACCGCCATGGACCAGGCGACGTCCCGCGTCTTGAAGCTGCGGCGGCCGGTGGCGACGTCCAGCGCGTGGACCTCGAAGGAGGTGACGTAGACGAGGTTGCCGGCGACCGCGGGTGTACGCCGAGCTGGAGGCGATGGGCCTGGTGAGCCGGGAACAGGGCCGCGGCACGTTCGTCCGCGACATCACGGTGCCCACCGGCCACGGCATCGACCAGCGGGCCGTCGCCCCGGACGC
>NZ_JAFEXF010000076.1 GCF_016905445.1 Streptomyces sp. G44 | reverse complement strand
GGCGCGCCGCCCGGCTCGCCCTGGCCTCCTGGGCCGCCGCGCGGGTGTACGCGGCGCTCGGCGGGCCCGCCGCCGGTGCCGGCCCCGACTTCCCGTACGTCCTGTGGCCCGCCGGAGCCGCCGTGCTGGCCTTCTGCGCGGTGCTCACCGCCCTGGACGGCGGGGTCCTCGCCACCGCCGAACGGGTGCCCGTGCGGACCGCGTGGCGGGGGCTCTTCGCGCGCTCGCTGGCTCCCGTGGGCGTGCACGGCCTGGCCGGGCTGATGATGGCGGTCCTGTGGACCAGCCCCTACGGCCCTCCGGCCGCGCTGCTCGTCCTGCTGCCGATGGGCGTCTCCTGCTGGGCCTTCGCGCAGTACCACCGCGAGCGCGCCGCCCACCAGGCCACCATCCGGGCGCTCGTCCAGGCCGTCGACCTCAAGGACAAGTACACCCGCGGCCACAGCGAGCGGGTGGGCCGCGCCTCGGTGCTGATCGCGCGCGAGCTGGGCATGGACGACGAGCGCGTCGAGGTCCTGCGGTTCGCCGGCATCCTGCACGACGTCGGCAAACTCGGCGTCCCCACCCGCCTGCTGCGCAAGGACGGCCCCCTGACACCACAGGAGCGGCGCGTCATCGAACTCCACCCCGAGTACGGACACGAGATGGTGCGCGGCATCGGCTTCCTCGGCGAGGCGCGGGCGGCGATCCTCCACCACCACGAGCGCATGGACGGCAGCGGATACCCCTACGGGCTCACCGGACGGCAGATCCCGGAGTGCGCCCGGGTGGTGGCCGTGGCCGACGCCTTCGACGCGATGACGTCGACGCGGCCCGGGTGCATCACCGGGATCGCGGCGCGCTCGGCGTGCGTGGCGGTCATCAGCCGCTCCGTGATGGCGGCCACCTGCTCGTACGGGAGCCGGGTGTGGTGGATGGCGCGGCTGTCGTAGGCGTCGAGGCCGAGCGCGATGGCGGCGAGGGTGGTGACCGAGCCCGCGAGACCGACGAGTGTGCGGGCCTCCCTGAGCGGGACCGCGCGCTCGGCGGCGTCCAAGGCCGCCTCGATGTCCGCGCGGACGGCGGCGAACTGCTCGCGCGTCGGCGGGTCGGCGACGACGCCGTCGCGCACGAGGTGACGCTCGGTCATGCGGACGCAGCCGACGTCCACGGAGCGGGCCTCGAGGACCTCGTCGGCGCCGACCACGAACTCGGTGGAGCCGCCGCCGATGTCCACGACGAGGTACGGCGTGGCCAGGTCCGTACGGCCCGTCAGCTCCCTGGTCGCGCCGGTGAAGGAGAACTCCGCCTCCTGCGCGCCGGTGATGACCTCCGGCTCGACGCCCAGGATGTCCACGACGCCCCGGACGAACTCGTCGCGGTTCTCCGCGTCGCGGGAGGCGGACGTGGCGACGAAGCGGACGTGCTCGGCGCCGTGCTCCTCGATGACCCCGGCGTACTCGCGGCAGGCCGCGAAGGTGCGCTCCAGGGCCTCGGGGGCGAGGCGGCCGGTGCGGTCCACGCCCTGGCCGAGGCGGACGATCGTCATCCGCCGGTCCAGTTCGACGAGCGCGCCCGTGGCCGGGTCCGCGTCCGCCACCAGGAGGCGGATCGAGTTCGTGCCGCAGTCGACGGCGGCGACGCGGGTCACTCGGCGTCCTCGGTGGCACACGGCGTGACGCACGGCCCCTTGGCCCACCACTCGGGCAGCATCGCGATGGCCTCGTCGCCGAGCGGGTTCACGCCGGGTCCCGCGGCCAGCGAATGGCCCACCAGGACGTGCAGGCACTTCACGCGGTCCGGCATGCCGCCCGCGCTCGGGAAGCCCTCCAGGACCTCGATGGCGTCGCGGCGGGCGAGGTAGTCCTCGTGGGCCGCGCGGTAGGCGGCGGCAAGCTCGGGGTCGGTCCTGAGCCGCTCCGACATCTCCTTCATGACGCCGTTGGCCTCAAGGGTGCCGATCGCGGACGCGGCGCGCGGGCACGTCAGGTAGTACGTGGTCGGGAACGGCGTCCCGTCCGGGAGGCGGGGCGCCGTCTCGACGACGTCCGGCTGACCGCAGGGGCAGCGGTGCGCGATGGCCCGCAGGCCGCGCGGCGGGCGGCCGAGCTGCTGCTTGAAGGCCTCGACGTCGGCGTCGGTCGGCTCGGTGCGCTCAGTGGTCGGCGGAGGCGTGTCCATGCCTGTCTTTCGATCGGTTCTCTACGAAGGGTGCGAAGGGCCTTGAGGGGCCATGAGGGGCCGCGAGGGACGTGCCGGGAGGCGGGCCGGGTCAGGTCAGCGCGGGCGGGCGGCCCGGTCCGCGCTGTCCGTCCTGTCAGCCCTGTCAGCCCTGTCGGCCTTGTCGACGGACTCCCAGACGTTCGAGTACCAGGGGCGCGCTGCCGCCCCCTGGTCCGCGCGCCGGCTGCGGGCCGCCGCGGGGTCGATCACCGTGAACCCGGTCTCGCCCGGCATCACGTAGTGCAGACGGTCCCGGATGCGCTGCTTCGCGTACGCGTCGTCCTGCCAGCGGGCCTTCTCGTCGCGCAGCTTCTCGACGTCGGCCCGGTGCTCGGCCTGCTGCCGGCGCAGGTCGTCGATCTCGGCGCGCTGGGAGACGTACTGCCTCATCGGGTACGCGAGCGCGACGACCAGGGAGCAGAGCACGAGCGCGAGGAGCGCCGCGCGGCTGGTGAGCCGGGAGCGGCGCGCCTGCCGCTTGGTCTGGGAGCGGTAGACCCGCTCGGCGGTCTGCTCGCCGAGCAGCCGCAGGCGGGTAGCGGTGGAGAACCGGTCCTTGGTCCCGGCCTTGGCCATGGTTCCGTCTCCCCAGAGCTTGCGTCCGCACGTACATACGTCCCCGCACACGGTACGGGACCGGCTGCGGGGACGTACGCAACTACGTGGCTGCGCGACCGTGCCTACTGGTTCGCGGAGCGCTGTGCCTACTGGTTCGCGGAACGAAACCGCGGGAAGGCGCTGCGGCCGGCGTAGACGGCGGCGTCGTCGAGGATCTCCTCGATGCGCAGGAGCTGGTTGTACTTGGCGACGCGCTCGGAGCGGGCCGGGGCGCCGGTCTTGATCTGGCCGCAGTTGGTGGCGACGGCGAGGTCGGCGATGGTGACGTCCTCGGTCTCACCGGAGCGGTGGGACATCATGCACTTGAAGCCGTTGCGCTGGGCCATCTCGACGGCGTCCAGGGTCTCGGTCAGCGAACCGATCTGGTTGACCTTGACGAGCAGGGCGTTCGCGGAGTTCTCCTCGATGCCGCGGGCCAGGCGCTCGGGGTTGGTGACGAACAGGTCGTCGCCGACGAGCTGCACCTTGTCGCCGAGCTTCTCGGTGATGGCGTTCCAGCCGGCCCAGTCGTCCTCGAACAGCGGGTCCTCGATGGAGACGAGCGGGTACGAGGCGACGAGCTCCTCGTAGTACTCGGTCATCTCGGCGGCCGTGCGGGACTTGCCCTCGAACTGGTAGGTGCCGTCCTGGTAGAACTCGGACGCGGCGACGTCGAGGGCGAGCGCGATCTGCTCGCCGGGGACGTAGCCGGCCTCCTTGACGGCCTCCAGGATGAGGTCCAGGGCGGCGCGGTTGGAGTCGAGGTTCGGGGCGAAGCCGCCCTCGTCGCCGAGGCCGGTGGCCAGGCCCTTGCTCTTCAGGACCTTCTTCAGCGTGTGGTAGACCTCGGTGCCCCAGCGCAGCGCCTCGGAGAACGACTCGGCGCCGATCGGCGCGATCATGAACTCCTGGATGTCGACGTTGGAGTCGGCGTGCGACCCGCCGTTCAGGATGTTCATCATCGGGACGGGCAGCAGGTGCGCGTTCGGACCGCCGAGGTAGCGGAACAGCGGCAGGTCGCTGGCCTCGGAGGCGGCGTGCGCGACGGCGAGCGAGACGCCGAGGATGGCGTTGGCGCCGAGGGAGCCCTTGTTGTCGGTGGCGTCCAGGTCGAACATGGCCTGGTCGATCAGGCGCTGCTCGGTGGCGTCGTAGCCGACGAGCTCCGGGCCGATCTGCTCGATGACGGCGAGGACGGCCTTCTCGACACCCTTGCCCTGGTAACGGTTGGGGTCACCGTCACGGAGTTCGATGGCCTCGAAGGCACCGGTGGAGGCACCGGACGGAACGGCGGCACGACCGGTGCTGCCGTCGTCGAGGCCGACCTCGACCTCGACCGTGGGGTTGCCTCGGGAGTCCAGGATTTCCCGGGCTACGACGACGTCGATGGACGGCACGAGCATCTCCTTCTGGGAGTGTGACGCGTAAACACGATTACGCCGGGCCGCTTCGGCCCTGCGTCTCCTGAGCCTAACCGGCCCGGAGCCTTCGGCCAGCCGACCGCCCGTCCCGTGGGACGGTCGAGCACGCAAACAGCCGGGAAACAGGGCGTAAGCCCACGTTTTCTACTCGCTGGTAGCGAACAAGGGGCCGAGCGGCGGCGGTGCGGACATGGCCCCGCCCCGGTGCGTACGGGGGTACGCGCACCGGGGCGGGGAGCCCGTGGGGACGGGGCGGGGAGTACGGCCGTGCTTCCGCCGAGGCACGGCCGCGTCTCCGGGAGGGAGCCGGGGTCAGCTCAGGTGGAGCTGCTGGCCCGGGTAGATGAAGTCGGCGTTGTCGATGATGTCGCCGTTGAGCTTGTAGACCTTCTGCCAGCCGCCCTTGACGTCCTGCGCCGCGGCGATCTTGGACAGCGTGTCGCCGGTCTTGACCTTGTACTCGCCGTCGCCCTTCTTGACCGTCTTGCCGGTCGGGGTCTCGACGGTCTTCTTGGACTCGGTCTGCGGCGCGGGCTGCGGCTTCGGGGCCTGCTGCGTCTGGTGCTGCGGGGCGGCCTGCTGCTGCGTCTGCTGCGGCTTCGGCTGCGGCTTGGCCTGCTGCTGCGGGGCCTGCTGCTGCGGGGCGCCGCCGTTGTACGCGGCGCCCGAGAGGCCGACGCCGCAGTGCGGCCAGGCACCCTTGCCCTGGCCCGCGAGGACCTTCTCGGCGACCGCGATCTGCTGGGCCTTGGAGGCCTTGTCCGCGGTGGGCGCGTACTGCGTGCCGCCGTACGCGGCCCAGGTGGACGGCGAGAACTGGAGGCCGCCCTGGTAGCCGTTGCCGGTGTTGATCGACCAGTTGCCGCCGGACTCGCACTGGGCGACGGCGTCCCACTCGGCGCCGGTGGCGGCGGAGGCGGAACCGGCGGCCATCAGCGGGGCGGCCACGGCGGCACCGGTGACACCGGCGAGCGTGACGACACGAGTGGCCTTGGACGGACGACGGTGCTTGCCCTTGCTGGAAAACAGCATGAGTTCATCCCCTCACCGACGCCTGCGAGGTGAGCTGTCGGGTTCGGGCCAGTGAAGTTGCCCGGCCGCACTTCCTGAGTGCGACTTCACCCCTAGCCGGTTCCGTACGTCCCGCTCCTCCTCGGAGCTCGACGTGCGGACCCGGCGGCTTACCTTGGGTCCCCCGCTCCTGCCTACGGCGCTCGAAGCGACGACTGTTCCCGTCCGGCCGTTGGCAGGATTCGGCGTACCGACCGGCGGGGCCCACCAATGGCGGGCGTTGACGACCGTAGTCACGCGATCGCCGGAATTTCAAAGACGATCAGGGCTTCTGAGACCCATCTCTCACTCGCGCCAATCCGGACATACGCCCCGAAGCGACCGGTAGACGGGTCGTCAATTACCCCTACTTTTCGCCCAAATCGAGGCTCTGACCGGGGAGAATGAGGTCCGGGTCGGCGCCGACGGTCTTCTTGTTCTCGGTGTACAGCTCGTGCCAACCGCCCTTGACCTCAAGGTCGTCCGCGATGGCCGACAGGTTGTCACCGGAGCGCACCGTGTACGTCCCGTCCGCGACCTTCTCGGTGCGCTCGCCGCCACGCGAGGCGTGCCGGCCCGGACGGTCGCCGCCGCTGCCGCTCTCGCTCCCGGAGGAGGGGTTCTCGTCCGCGCGGTCGCCGCGGTGGCGGCCGGAGGTGGAGTCGTCGGCGGGGGTGGCCGGGTCCTTGGACGCGGGGCTGCCGGAGGAAGGGGCCTCCGCGCGCCCGGACTTGCCGTCCGTGGCGCTGTCGCCGCCCTTGCCGCCCCTCTCCCCCTTGCCCGCTCCCTTGTCTCCCTTGTCTCCCTTGTCGTGATTCTTGTCTCGGGAGGCGTCGTCCGGGTCGGGCGTGTCGCTCGGGTCTCCTTCGCCGTCGCGTGCGGAGTCAGGGGTCTTTGACGTGCCGTCGGAGGTCTTGCCGGCGTCCTTGTCCGTCTTGCCCTTGGACCGCTTGGGTTCCTTGGACTCCTTGGACTTCTCGGGCGCCTTGGAATCCGTCGCGTCCGGGGCGACCGGGTCGCCCGGGTCCACGTCGGCAGCCGCGCCACCGTCGGTGAGTCCGGCGATCGGGGCGCAGCTCGGCCACGCCTTGGGGCCCTGCCCGTCGAGGATCCGCTCCGCCACGGCGATCTGCTGGGACTTGGAGGCCTGGTCGGCGCTCGGCGCGTAGGTGAGGCCGCCGTGCTTCTCCCACATCTCCTCGGAGAGCTGGAGGCCTCCGTAGTAACCGTTCCCGGGGTTGGCGCTCCACGCGCCGCCGCTCTCGCACTCGGCGAGCTTGTCCCACGTCACCGTCTCGGCGGCGCTCGCGCTGGTCGCCCCGAGCAGCGGGATGGCGATGGCGGATCCGGTGACTCCTGCCGCGACGATGAGGGCCGGGGCCTGGCGGGGGCGTCGGTGACGACCATTGCCGGAGAGCATGCGGTTGCCTTTCACGAGACTGTTACGGCGACTTGGGCACCGGGTGCCCGAGTCGACGTGAACGTAGCCGCACTCGAACGCTTGTCACAAGTCGATGCAGCGGAGATCACGTCGGCATCACAGTTCTGACGTGCCGTCAGAGACGTGCTGGTCCGGCGCCGTTTTCTGTGCGTCTGTGAACATCACCGGCAGGGTGCGCAGTCCTCGCATGATCAGCCCGCCACGCCACCGCAAATCCGTCGGGTCGGCTGCCAGTTGCAGGTCGGGCAGGCGCCTGAGCAGCGTCGCGAGGGCGGTCTGGCCCTCCAGGCGGGCGAGCGGGGCGCCGAGGCAGTAGTGGATGCCGTGGCCGTACCCCAGGTGCTGGTTGTCGCCGCGGGACAGGTCCAGGGTGTCGGGCCGGTCGAAGCGTTCCGGGTCGCGGTCGGCGGCGGCGAGTACGACGAGGACGGGGTCCCCGGCGGCGATGTCCTGTCCGCCGATGGTCAGCGCCTCGGTGGCGAACCGCCAGGTGGCCAGCTCCACGGGTCCGTCGAAGCGGAGCAGTTCCTCGACGCCGGTCTCCAGCAGGCCCGTGTCGCCCTCCGCCAGCGCCTGTTGCAGCCGTGCGCGCTGCTCGGGGTGGGTCAGGAGGGCGTACATGCCGTTGCCGATGAGGTTGACGGTGGTCTCGAAGCCGGCGAAGAGGAGGATGAAGGCCATGGCGGCGGCCTCGTTCTCCGTGAGGTGCTCGCCGTGGTCGGAAGCGCGGATCAGGCCGGAGATGAGGTCGTCACCCGGGTCGAGGCGCTTGCGGTGGATCAGCTCGGCGAGGTAGCCGCGCATCTTCTTCACAGAGCGCGCGACGCCGCCGCGCGGGCCTCCGCCGTGCCGGATCATCATGCCCGCCCAGTCGCGGAAGTCGTCCTGGTCCTCGCGGGGGACGCCGAGCAGGTCGCAGATGGCGTAGATGGGGAGCGGGAAGGCGAACTCGTGGATGAGGTCGGCCTCGCCCCTCGCCGCGAAGGCGTCGATGAGGCCGTCCGTCAGCTCCTGCACGCGCGGCGCGAACTCGGCGACGCGGCGTGGGGTGAACGCCTTCGAGACGAGGCGGCGCAGGCGGGTGTGGTCCGGCGGGTCGATGTTGAGCAGATGCGTCATCAGCTCGGCCTTGCGTTCGCCGGGGATGCCGGTCTTGCCCTTGGCGTGGGCGGGCTCGTCGTGGTGCGCCGGGTTCTTGCTGAGCCGCTGGTCGGCCAGTGCCTGGCGCGCGTCCGCGTAGCGGGTGACCAGCCAGGCCTCGACGCCGCTGGGCAGCGTGGTTCTGTGTACCGGGGAGTTCTCTCGGAGCCAGGCGTAGGCGGGGTAAGGATCGGTGGCGAACTCCCAGGTGAAGAGTTCGGGGCCCTGGGAATCGGTGGTGGGGGGCGGCGTGGGGTGCGGGTCTTGCATGGGGTGACCGTATCCGGCGGGGTGGGGGCGGGGGCGGGCTGCCGGCCCTGGCGGGACTTCGGTTGCCCTCCCTCGCCTGCGGGTCTGCCGGGTGCGGTGCGGTTGGCGGGTGCGGGTGCGTCGTGGTTGCTCGCGCCGTTCCCCGCGCCCCTATAGCGGCGGCTTCGGGCAGCCCCTCGTCCGGCGGGTGCGGGTGCGTCGTGGTTGCTCGCGCAGTTCCCCGCGCCCCTATAGCGGCGGCTTCGGGCGGCCCCCCGTCTGCGCGCTGCGGGTGCGTCGTGGTTGCTCGCGCAGTTCCCCGCGCCCCTTCGGGGGCGGCTTCGGGCGGCCCCTCGCCTGCGCGCTGCGGGCGCGGTGTAGTTGCTTGCGCCGTTCCCCGCGCCCCTTCAGCGGCGGCTTCGGGCAGGCTCCGCCTGCTCTCGTGCAGGCGTTGGCGGCGGGTTCGGTGGGTGAGCCGTTAGAGGTTGGTGGCCTCGGCTGTGCGTACCGCGTCGCGGTAGGCGCGGGCCGCTGCTCGCAGGGCTGCCTCTGGGTCGATGCCCTCCGCTTCCGCCCGCAGGGCCAGGGTGAGGAGTTCGTGGCCCACGCCCTCGTCCGACGGCAGCTCCACCTCCAGGCCCGCCGTGCGGACGCGGGAGGCCAGTTTCGCGGCCAGGGCCAGGGCGGGCTGGCCCAGGGGGATGCCCTCCGTCACCGATGAGCGCTGCTTCTCCACGGCCTTGGTGCGGAGCCAGTGCGCCTTCACGTCCTCCGGGGTGTCCGCCGAGTCGTCGCCGAAGACGTGCGGGTGCCGGTGGATGAGCTTGTCGACGATGCCGCCCGCCACGTCGTCGATGGAGAACGGCTCGTCCTCCTCGCCGGGACCGCCCTCCTCGGCGATCCGCGCGTGGAAGACGACCTGGAGCAGCACGTCGCCGAGCTCCTCCCGCAGCTCCTCCCGGTCGCCGTCCTCGATCGCCTCGACCAGCTCGTACGCCTCCTCGATCGCGTACTTGGCCAGGCCCTTGTGCGTCTGCCGCGAGGACCACGGGCACGCGAGGCGGATCTGGTCCATGACCTGCACCAGGTCGAGCAGGCGCGCGCCCGGCAGGTCGTACGAGGCGGGGAGCAGCTCCAGGTCCGGCATGGCGACGCGGCCCGAGCCGGCGAGGCGGGCCAGGCCGTCGGTGAGGGGGCGGTCGCCCTCGGCGGTGGCGACGACCACGACCGTGCGGCCGCCCGCGCAGGCGTCCACCAGTTCCTCGGCGGTCGGCGACGCGTGCGTCACGGTCACGCCCGCCTCGCGCAGATACGGCAGCTGCGGATGACCGGCGTCGCCGCACAGGACGGCGTCGGCGCCGTGCAGGGCCTGCCAGGCGGGCCAGGACAGGAGGCCGGGCGCGACGCGGTGGCTGGTGGTCAGCAGGATGACGCGGCCGGGGGACGCGTCGGCCGGGGGCTGGGTCTCGGTGTCGTTCACCTCTCGAACGTAACCCAGCCCGCGCCTACGCCTGCGGTTCCCCCGCCCCCTGGCCGGAGCCTCCGTCCTCGGAGACCTCCCGCACCCACGGCGTCTTCGCGTCCACCCGCTTGTTCTTGTTCACGTCCCAGGTGCCGTAGCGCGGGTTGAGGTCGACGTCGAGCTTCTTGGAGGCCGCGGTGAGGGCCTTCCAGAAGACCGCCTGGCCCTCGGGCGACTGCATGTCCGCGCCGAGCTCCTTCGCGAGTTTCTGCGCCTCGATCTCCGTGCGCAGGCTTGCGTCGAGGCGGGCCGGGGCGACGCCGTACTGCTGGAGCCACCCCTGTTCCAGGGCCTTCTTGCCGCCCGCCTGCTCCTCCAGGTCCGCCCGCATCCGCTGGATGTCGCGGCGCGTCACGCGCACCCCGGCGTCGGTGGCCGCGCGGTGCAGGACCTTGTCGAGCACCATCGTGTGCAGCGTGCTGCGGGTGAGGCCGCCGGACTTGGCGATGGCCTGCTCGTACTGGGTGTCGTCGGGGACGGCGGCGCGCTGCGCGTCGCGCACCTCGTTCACCCGGCTCTCCAGCTGCGCGACCGTGATGCGGTCGCCGCCGACCACGGCCGCGGCGCCGGGATGCGCCTCGCTGCCGCAGGCGGTGAGGAGGGGGGCCGCGACGAGCGCGGCGGTGGAGAGGACGAGCGCGGAGCGACGGCTGGTGCGGCGGTGCAAGGGGAGCCTCCCTGCTACGAGTTTGTGCGTCGGGGCACAAAGTCCGGCAGTGATCGATGGTAGGCAGTGGCCGTCTTCTCGGCCAGCTATTCGACAGGTATTCGACCAACGATTTCCCGGGAGTTGAGGCACCCTCCGCCCCGCCCGTTCGGGCCTAACCGCGTACTTGTCCGAGCCACTGCAAGGTCCGCCGGATCTCCGCCGGGAACGGGTGCCCGGGTCCGTGCAGCAGCTCCGCGTCGTGCAGCAGGCGCGCCAGGGTGTCGTGGGCGGCGGCCCGGTCGCCGAGGGCGAGCAGCAGGTGGCCGATGCGGCGGCGGATCTCCAGGGGCTGGCGGCGGTCGTCCGTCGCGTACTGGTTCTCGTAGTAGGGGAGCAGCGCGCGGTACTCGGCGAGGGCCGCGGCCGGTTCACCGAGCTGCTCCAGGCACTGCGCGGCCTCGTACCGGAACTGGAGGGAGTGCGGGTCGGCGTGGCCGGACTCGGCGGCCCGCTCGTCGGCGAGGCGCCGCAGCTCGGGCAGGGCGCGGCGGTACTGCCCGTCGTCCATGAGCGTGGCCGCGTACTGCTTGCGCAGGGTGCGTACGACGGGTGAGTGCTCGCCGTGCTCGGCGGCGGCGGCCGGCAGGATCGAGCCGAGGATGTCCACGGCCTGGGTGATGCGGCCCTCGCCGAGGAGGCGCCGGACGTCCTCGACGGCGCGGGCGACGTCCTGCCGCGGCGGCGCGCCGGGTGGCCGCGACGGCATGTCGGGGGCGGGCGCGGGCGTCGCGGCACGGTCCGGCCAGGGCGCGAGCGGGCGCAGGAAGGGCCGGGTGGGGTCGAGCGGGCGGCCGGAGGGGACGCCGCGGGCGGGCAGCAGCGGCGCCAGTTCCTCGTAGACGTGCTGGGCGCTGGCGGGGCGGTGCTGGGGGTCCTTGGCGAGCAGGCGCAGGACGAGGGACTCCAGGGCCTCGGGTACCTCGGGGCGCAGGCGGCGGACCGGCAGCGGCGGCTCGTACAGGTGGCGGTGGAGGACGCCGAGGGCGGTGGAGCCGGAGAACGGCACGTCGCCGCTGAGGAGTTCGTGCATCAGCACGCCGAGGGCGTAGAGGTCGGTGTACGGGCCGACGGCGCCGCCCATGGCCTGCTCGGGGGCCATGTAGGCGGGGCTGCCGATCGGTGAGCCGGTGTGGGTGAGGCGGGTGGTGTCGGTGTCCATCACGGAGGCGATGCCGAGGTCGAGGACGCTGATCGTGCCGTCCTGCTTGACCATCACGTTCCGGGGTTTGAGGTCGCGGTGGACGATCGGCACGGCGTGCACCGCGGAGAGCACGGCGCACAGCTGCGCGGCGACGGCGACGGTCCACTGCCAGGGGTAGGGGTCGTGCTCGGCGAGGTGGTCGCCGAGGTCGGCGCCGTCGACGTACTGCATGACGAGGAAGAGGGCGCCGTCCTCGGTGGGCTCGCTGCCCGCGTCGTGGACGGTGACCAGGCCGGGGTGGTCGACCTGCGCGGTGACGCGGCACTCGCGCACGAAGCGGCGGCGCAGCTCCTCGGCCTCGGCGCCCGCGACCCGGTCGGGACGCAGCAGCTTCACGGCGACGCGGCGGTCCAGGCGCTGGTCGTACGCCGTCCAGACCTGGCCCATGCCGCCCTGGCCGATGAGGGTGGAGAGTCCGTAGCGGCCTGCGACGACCCGGCTGCCCCGGCCGCCGCTCCCGGTGCCCTGTGTCACGGTCAGTTGCCGCCCTGCTGCTTGCGCAGGTAGTCGCTCAGCTCGTCGAGCTCGGCGCGGACCTGGTGGATGCGGGCGGGCGCGGGGGGCGCGGGCGGGGTCTCCTGGACGGGCGGCGGCGCCGCCGGGTAGCCGTAGTACGCGGGGGGCGCCGGGGGCGGGGCGTAGGTGGTGGGCGCCGGCTGCCGGAGGCGGCTGAAGTGGCGTATGTCCGCGAACAGGTAGTAGGCGACGGCGGCCATGAGCGTGCACAGCAGGATCACCATGCCCGCGTTGCCCGGGCCCTGGAACTCCTCCTCGCCGGGGTCCACGCCGATCAGCACGAGGGCCGTGACGTCGAGCGCCGCGACGAGCCCGAAGAGCGCCCAGTCGTAGGCCTTGCGGGTCACGATCGCGAGCCGCAGCAGCGACGCCCACGCCAGCAGGCCGCAGGTCACGACGGCGAGGACGACGAACAGCACGCGCGGCGTCGCCGGTGAGCCCCCGGCCGGGGGCGGCGGTTGCTGCGGCGCGTAGCCGTGACCGTGGCCGTGCATGGCTGCTCCTGACACCTGAAAGGACGGACGAACGCGGACCGAGCGTATAGGCCGACACCGGGGAGCGGTCCCGGGTTGTACCGAACCGTTGTCGTACTGGTCACGGCGGTGTGGCGGGGAGCGCCTCACTCCGCCGGGAGCGTGCCCTCCGTCAGTCCGTCGTGCATGCCGCGCACCAGCCGCTCGCCCAGCCGGGCCGCGAGGCGCAGGGCTTCCTCGAAGGCGGCCAGTTCCCGGAACCGTTCGCTGTAGCCGCGCTGTCCGGCGAGCGGCAGGCGGGGCAGCTGGAGGCGGCGCACGTCGAGCCGGGCGGAGGTGGAGGCGTAGCTGCTGGCGCGGCGGTGCCCCGCGGTGCCGCGCAGGAAGCCGGCGAGGAACCACGGGTCGAGCACGGCCGGGTCGGGGCGCAGCAGGGTGAGGCCGCGGCCGAGCGCGGCGCCCGCGGTGGCGTCGTCGACGACGCGGGCCGCGGCTCCGCCGCCGAAGACGGGGACGACGACGTCGCCGGGCTCGGTGTGCACGACCGTGTCGTCCGGGCCGCCCTCGTGGGGGGCTCCGGAGGGCGCGCCGCCGGTCAGGACGTCGTGGTCGGTGAGGACGGGGATGCCGCCGCCCCCGGCGCCGGTCCCGGTGTGCAGGGTCAGGGCGCCCGCGCGGGCCAGTTCGCCGACGGTGGTCAGCGGTGGCCGGGCCGCGGGACGGGCGGCCTCCTGCGGGGGCAGGGGCGGGGTCAGGTCCGCGGTCCTGCGCAGCGCCTCGCCGAGGCTCTCGCGCACGGCCGCGAGTTCGGTGGTGCCGCCGTCCGCGGCCGGGGGCGGCAGCCGCCGGGCCGGGGCCAGGTCGACCTCGTCGTCGAGGAGTTCGAGCACCGGCACCGAGCGGGCGAGGCCGGGGCGCTCCTCGACCGTGCCGTGCCGGTCGAAGCGGTGCCAGGCGTCGAGCACGGCCTCCTGCACGGCGGGCCACAGCTGTTTGTCGCGGCCGTCGGTGTCGGGTACCCCGGCCGCCTCCACGAGGAGCAGCTCGGGGGCGGGCGGCGCGGCCGGGCCGGGCCTGCGCAGCACCCAGACGTGCAGCGGGAGGTTGTACGGCGGCGCCGCTCCGGCCGGCAGCGCGATGACCGCGCGCAGCGCGCCGTGCCGCAGCAGGTCGGCCCGGATGCGGCGGCCCGAGCGGCGGGAGGCGGCGGCGGGCGGCATCAGCAGGACGGCGGTGCCGCCGTCGACGAGGCGGGCCAACGCGTGCTGGACCCAGGCGAGTTCGGACTCGGCGCGGGCCGGGAAGCCGTACTCCCAGCGGGTGTCGTAGGCCAGTTCGTCGTGGCCCCAGTTGCGTTCGTTGAACGGCGGGTGGCAGAGGACGGCATCGGCCCTGCGGTCGTCGTAGGCGTCGGCGCGCAGGGTGTCGGCGGCCATGGTGCGCACGGTCGCGTCGGAGTGCAGGGCGAGGCGCAGCGCGGTGAGGGCGGCCAGTTCGGGCGCGCTGTCCTGGCCGTACAGGTGCTGGTCGGGGCGCGGCGCGACGGCGCGCAGCAGGGCGCCGGTGCCGCAGGCGGGGTCGAGGACGGTGCGCACCCGGGCCGTGCTCGCGGCGAGCTCGGCCATGAGGGCGGCGGGTCCGGCCGGGGTCAGCGTGTACTGGCGGGGGTTGGCGTCGGTCTGCCGGCCGAGCAGGAATTCGTACGCGCCCCGGGCACCCAGCTCGGCCGCCAGCTCGGCGACGCCGCGCAACAGCGGGACGGAGGGCAGGAGTTCGGCGGGCCCGGGGACCCGCACGGCCCGCTTGCGCCGCACCCCGAACCGCAGGGTCACGACGTCTTCGAGTTCGCCGGGCAGGAGCTGGGCCAGCCGTTCGTCCGACACGGCGCTGAGCGCGAGCCAGGCCGGTGGCCGGTCGCGGACCAGGAGCAGGGCGCAGCCCGCGTGCAGGAGGGCGGTGACGGGTCCGGCGGGGTGCCCGGCGAGCTGCTGCCAGACGCGTTCGCGCAGGGGGACGTCGACGAGTTTGCCCTGGTCGCGCAGCCAGCGTTCGACGTCGGCGAGCGCGAAGGAGGGGCTGGTCTCGGTGCCGCCGACGGGTTTGGGGAAGTCCCCGTGCCTGCGGCGCCAGTTGCTGACGGCGGCGCGTCCCACCCCGGCCAGCCGGGCGATCCCGGCGGCGGTCACCTCGGTCGCGTCGTCCCGCGGCTTCATGCAGCAGCTCCCCTCGTCGCGCGGGGTCAGTCGCGCGCGGTCGAGCATACCCAGACGATCAACCGAACGGTGGGCTTCACGACTGTTGACCGCCGGTTCACATGAGGCCGTGTTGACTCGGTTCACACGAATCTGCTGTGATGTCGTCACCGAACAACTTCCCTTGGGGGGATCCATGCGTCACCACCTGCGTCTGCGCCGTACCGCCATCGCCGCCGTCTGCCTCGCCACCGCCGCGACGGCCGGTCTCACGGCCTGCGGCTCCGAGAACGGCAAGGACGCCGCGGCCGAGAAGGGGCCCTTCGCGGGCATGTCGGGCGGGGAGATCGCCGAGAAGGCCGTCGACGCCACGTCGGACGCCTCGTCCCTGAGCATCGAGGGCGAGGTCACGGACGAGGCGTCCGGGCTGATCGCGCTCGACATGGCCATGGACACCAAGGGCAAGTGCGCGGGCACCATGGGCATGAACAAAGAGGGCTCGATCGAACTGATCGTCCCGGGCAAGACCGTCTACATGAAGTACGACGAGGAGTTCCTGCGCGCCCAGAGCAAGGGGGAGCCCAAGGCCGATGTGCAGGCGGCGGTGGACATGCTCGCCGGCCGCTGGGCGAAGACGAAGGCGACGAGCGCCGACGCCAAGGACATCGCCGGGTTCTGCGACCTCGACGTTTTGCTCGCCGACTTCAAGGGCACCAGGTCCGCGGCCCGCAGGGGCGGTACGACCACGGTCGACGGCACCCCCGCGATCAAGCTGACGGAGAGCGACGGCAAGACCGAGTACACCCTCTACGTCGCCACCAAGGGCAAGCCGTACCTGCTGAAGGTCGACACGAAGAAGGGCGGGGACGGCGGGAAGACCGAGTCCCTCACCTTCGGCGACTACGAGAAGCCGGTGAAGGCGACGCCGCCGACCGGCGACGTCCTCGACCTCGACAAGCTCTGAGCCGCGACCTCGACACGTGCTGCGTCACGACCTCGACACGTGCTGAGTCACAGCGTGTGCCGGACCCACACGTTCGGCTCGACGTACACGCCGTAGCCCCGCTCCGGCTCGCAGTGCACCGGCACCAGCGCGCCCGGCACCTCGACGGGCCCCTCCTCGTCGAAGGGCAGCCCGGTCCACTCGCGCCACTGCGCGGTCGACCCGGACACCGTCATAGAGGCGTGCGCGATCTTCTCGATGACGCCGCCCGCGCGGACGTGCACCCGCAGCCACGGGTCGTGGGGCAGACCGTCCTCGCGCGTGCGGTGGGCGTACGCGTCGATGGGCGTCGCCGGTTCGAGGTGCTTGGCGCTGGGGCGTACGGGCGCGACGACCTCGTGGAAGCCGCGGGCGCGGGCGTTGTCCCGCATCGCGGCGAGCATCCGCCCGGAGACGCCCCTGCCCCGCGCCGCCTCGTCGACGGTTATCTCGATGGCGCTCACCGTGTCGGCCGCCTTGCCGTGCCGCAGGTCGGAGAAGGCCCACAGCAGGACCTGGTCCCAGCCGCCGTCGGGGAGGCCGGTCTCCGCGCGGGCGCGCAGGGCGAGGGGCACGCTGAAGGCGCGGGCCACGACCTTGGTGTTCTCCTCTGCGCTGTCCTCGTCCGTGGCCACGAGGACGTACTCGGGGAAGTCGGCGACGATGCGGCCGATCAACGACCAGCCGACCGGGTCGTGGAGGATGAACTCCGGCCAGTCCTCCACCATGTTCCAGAGGGGGTCGCCGAGTTCGGGGCGCTCGGCGAGGGTCGTGATCTTGAGGTTCATGCGCCGCACGGTACGCGTCCCGCGGGGTGGGCGGAATTGGGTTTCCGGTGGGGGATCCTGCGGGGGGGCTTCGGGGCGGGGTGGCGTCTGCGGGGGGCTCTTTGGGGGTCACCTGCGGGTCGTGTGTGGCTGGGCGCGCAGTTCCCCGCGCCCCTTTCAGGGCCACTTCAGGGGTCAGTCGGCGTGGAAGCGTGATGGCGCTGTCGTGGGGGCGGGGCCGGGTGGGAGTTT
Source organism: Streptomyces sp. G44 (assembly GCF_016905445.1). Lineage (GTDB taxonomy): Bacteria > Actinomycetota > Actinomycetes > Streptomycetales > Streptomycetaceae > Streptomyces. Next base: position 13,852 of record NZ_JAFEXF010000076.1, on the reverse strand, counting down.
CTGGGTGGGGCAGGTGGACAGGACCTTCTTCATCGCGTTCCGTTCCGCCGCGGTCACCCACACCCCGTACTTCCTCTTCACCGCGACCTGCCCGGCCACATACGCGCACCGGTACGCCTTGCGCGGCGGCAGCCACGTCGCGGTGTCGCCGTCGCCCTTGCTGCGGTTGGGGCCGGCGTCGACGGCGACGAGGTTGAGCGGGTCGTTGGCGAAGGCGATGCGCTTGCCCGGCGCCCACCGGGCCGCGCCCTTCTGCCAGGCGTCCGAGAGGGCGACGAGATGGTCGATGTCGACCTGGCTGCGACCGCGCCGGAACGGCACGTCCCTGCCGGTGTACGGGTCGGGCGCGAGCCGTCCCGAGACGACCTGGCACTCGTCGCCCCGACGGGAGCGCTGATACGTGACGTCCGTCAGGTCCCGCTTGAGTATGTCGTCCCGGGTGGGACAGCCGTTGGAGTCCGTGTCGGCCCAGGCACTGCCGAACCGGCCCCGGTCGTAACCCGTCTTGGGCGCCCGGCCCTTGACCGTGAGCGTGTCGACGGCCGCCAGCGCGGAGCCCGCCCGCGCGCCGGACCCGGCGCCGGACCCGCCGTCCTCGCCGCCCTGCCCTCCGGCGCCGAGGCCGCAGCCGGTGAGCAGCGCGGGCACGGTGACCAGCGCGAGCAGGGCCGAGGTGGTGCGCCGGTTCACCGTACGACCACCGTGTCGCCGAGGGCGAGCGGCGCGGGCGCCACGACGTCCGTGTGGATGCCGATGCACATGCCGCGGGCGGCGGTCAGCGTCTTGAGGACGCGGTTGTCCGCGGGGAGGCCGGGCTGGGCCTGGGTGACCATGACGCAGCGCTTGACGCGCTTCATGCCGCGCAGCCGGAGCGGGGCCGTGTCCCGGCCGCCGCCGAGGACGATCTCGCGGCCGATCCACTGCTCCTCGATCCAGGGCTCGTCGGTCTCCACGACGATGTTCTTGCGCAGCCGCCGTACGTCGACGGGATCGGCGTCACCGAGCAGGTCGCCGAGCGCGCGGAGCGAGGCGGTGCCGATGAGGGAGACGGGGGAGACGTCCTTGAGGCTCTCCGAACCGTCCTCCGCCTCGCGGACCAGTTCGACGCCGTCGCCGAAGCGCTCGGAAAGGCGCGGGTCACCGGGGCGCAGCGTCGCGCCGTCCGGTGCGGTGATGACGGGCAGGCCCTCGTCGTCGTAGGCCGCGTGATGCTCCAGGAGCCCGGGGATGCGGCGGAAGCGCGGGTGGTTCTTGCCGCTGCCCAGCTTGCCGTCGGCGCAGCGCAGGGCCCACCGCCGGTCACCGACGGCGCCTGTCGCGTCGAACTCCAGCCGGTCGTGCTCTTCACCGAGCATCGACTTCACCGGGAACCGGCGCAGCCCCACGACCTTGAGCGTCACTGCGCTCTCCCCTCCCCTGGGCGGACTTGGCGAGCTCCACGGTAGCTGCCGCGCGCCGCGGACCGCGTCCGCCTCCTCGGCCCCGGAACGGCGCGGCGGAAGCCGTACCATCTGCTGATCCATCACGCTTCGGGAGATCCATGCACAAGCGCCTGCCCCAACTCGCCCTCCTGCTCACCGTCCTCGCTGTCGGCGCCACGGCCTGCGGCTCGTCCGACACCGCCTCCGCTCCGTCCGCGAGCACGCCGACGGCGGCGAGCACACCGACGCCGGCGAGCGCCTCACCCAGTCCCCGGGGACGGGGGCTGAAGGGCGCGGCGGCCGCCTTCTACCTGAAGACGCTGCGCAAGCACTACCCGGATCTCGACCACATCGGCGACGACGCGCTCGTCGCGGAGGGCGACGCGCTGTGCACCATCCGGGGCGCGGCCCTCGGCGAGCAGTTCACGAAGTCCACGCGCCGGCTCGGTACGACCAAGAAGCAGACCTCCCGCATCATGGGCGTCGCCCACAGCCTGTGCCGGGACGAGGACGAGCAGCTGTTCAAGGACTGACGCGGCTCCCGGGGGGCGGGTCCGCGGGGATTACCTCCGCGGTAATCGACCGTCCCCCCGCTCCCCGGCAGGATCGGGCCCATCAGCCCGATCCGGAGCCGAGGAGAACCCCCATGACCGCCGAGCACGCCGCCGCCACCGCCCCGCCTCCCGCCGCCGGCACCGCCGCGCACACCCGCGCAGTCGTGCGGGAGTTCCTCGCGGCCCGCCTGGCCGGGGACACCGACCGGATGGTGGAGCTCTTCGCCGACGACGTCGACTGGATGCTCGCCGACAACCCCGGCGTGCCGTGGATACGGCCGCGCTCCACCGGCGCCGAATGCGCCGCCCAGTCCGCGGAGCTGGCCGCGCACACCGTCGCCGAGGACGCCCGCGCCTCCCTCGACACCTTCCTGGTCGACGGCGCCGACGCCGTCCTGATGGGGCACCTGTCCGGCACCGTACGGGCCACCGGCAAGTCCTTCGCGGGGCCCTTCGCGCTGCGGCTCACCGTGGAGGACGGCCGGATCACCCGGCACCACCTCTACGAGAACAGCCTGTCGATAGCCGAGGCCTGCACCCCGTGAGCCCCGCCGCGGCCTACGACCCGAGGATCGACGCCAGGAACTCCCCGACCCAGCCGAGCAGTTCCCGCCCGACCAGCGGCTTGCCGCCGACCTTCGCGGTCTTGGGGCGCGGCACCAGGATCTGCCGGGCGTTCGCCTTGATGACCGTGCCGGGGTAGAGCCGCTTGAGCCGCAGCTCCTGCGACTCCCGCAACTCCACGGGCGCGAAGCGGATGTTGGTGCCCTGGAGGACGATCTCGCCGACCCCGCAGGCCCGTGCCAGCATGCGCAGCCCCGCCACCAGCAGCAGGTTCTCCACCGGCTCGGGCAGCTTGCCGTAGCGGTCGGTGAGTTCCTCGCGTACGGCCTTGACGTCCTCCTCCGTGGTGGCGGAGGCGATGGCGCGGTACGCCTGGAGGCGCAGCCGCTCGCCGGGGGCGTAGTCGTGCGGGACGTGCGCGTCCACCGGAAGCTCGATCTTGACCTCCAGCGGCGGCTCCTCCTCCACGCCGCCCTCCAGCGAGGCGCGGTAGTCCGCCACGGCCTCGCCGACCATCCGTACGTACAGGTCGAAGCCGACGCCCGCGATGTGCCCGGACTGCTCGCCGCCGAGCAGGTTGCCGGCGCCGCGGATCTCCAGGTCCTTCATCGCCACGTACATGCCCGCGCCCATCTCCGTGTGCTGGGCGATGGTCGCCAGGCGCTCGTGGGCGGTCTCGGTGAGCGGCTTCTCCGGCGGGTAGAGGAAGTACGCGTAGCCGCGCTCGCGGCCACGGCCGACCCGGCCGCGCAGCTGGTGCAGCTGGGAGAGGCCGAAGTTGTCGCCGCGCTCCACGATCAGCGTGTTGGCGTTGGAGATGTCGATGCCGGACTCGACGATCGTCGTCGAGACGAGCACGTCGAACTTCTTCTCCCAGAAGTCCACCACGACCTGTTCCAGGGCCTGTTCGGTCATCTGGCCGTGGGCGATCGCGATGCGGGCCTCGGGCACGATGTCCCGCAGCCGCGCCGCCGCGCGGTCGATCGACTCGACGCGGTTGTGGATGTAGAAGACCTGTCCCTCGCGCAGCAGTTCGCGGCGGACCGCAGCGCCGATCTGCTTCTCCTCGTACGGGCCGACGAAGGTGAGCACCGGGTGGCGCTCCTCGGGCGGCGTGGTGATCGTCGACATCTCGCGGATGCCGGTGACCGCCATTTCGAGCGTACGGGGGATGGGGGTCGCCGACATGGTGAGCACGTCCACGTTGGCGCGGAGCTTCTTCAGCTGCTCCTTGTGCTCGACGCCGAAGCGCTGCTCCTCGTCGACGATGACCAGGCCCAGGTCCTTGAACTTGGTCTCGGAGGCGAACAGGCGGTGCGTGCCGATGACGATGTCCACCGACCCGTCCCGCAGCCCTTCGAGCGTCGCCTTCGACTCGGTCTCCGTCTGGAAGCGGCTGAGCGCCTTCACGCTGACCGGGAACTGCGAGTACCGCTCGGAGAACGTGCCGAAGTGCTGCTGGACCAGGAGCGTGGTGGGCACGAGGACGGCGACCTGCTTGCCGTCCTGCACCGCCTTGAAGGCCGCGCGGACCGCGATCTCCGTCTTGCCGTAGCCGACGTCACCGCAGATCAGGCGGTCCATCGGGACCGTCTTCTCCATGTCCTCCTTGACCTCGGCGATCGTGGTCAGCTGGTCGGGCGTCTCCGCGTACGGGAAGGCGTCCTCCAGCTCGCGCTGCCAGGGCGTGTCGGGGGCGAAGGCGTGGCCGGGGGCGGCCATGCGGGCGGAGTACAGCTTGATGAGGTCGGCGGCGATCTCCTTGACCGCCTTCTTCGCGCGCGCCTTGGTCTTCGTCCAGTCGGCGCCGCCCAGGCGGTGCAGGGTGGGGGCCTCGCCGCCGACGTACTTGGTGATCTGCTCCAGCTGGTCGGTGGGGATGTAGAGGCGGTCGCCCGGCTGGCCGCGCTTGGCGGGGGCGTACTCCACGACGAGGTACTCGCGGGTGGCGCCCTGGACGGTGCGCTGCACCATCTCGATGTAGCGGCCGACGCCGTGCTGCTCGTGGACGATGTAGTCGCCGGCCTCCAGGGTCAGCGGGTCGATCGTCTTGCGGCGCCGCGTCGGCATGCGCTGGCCGTCCTTGCCGGCCGCCTTCTGGCCGGACAGGTCGGTCTCGGTGAGGACGGCGAGCTTCAACGCGGGGTCGACGAAGCCGTAGTCGATCGAGCCGCAGGAGACGTGCACCAGTGACGGCGTCAGCTCGGTGAGGTCGCCGTCCAGGCGGGCCGCGATGCCCTCGCCGCCGAGGACCTCGACGGTGCGGGCGGCGGGGCCGTGGCCCTCGGTGACATAGACGGTCCGCCAGCCGTCCGCGAGCCAGCCCTTGGTGTCGGCCAGCGCCTTCGCGGTGTCGCCGCGGTAGGACTCCGGGGCGTGCATGCCGAGCTTGAGCGTGTCGTCGTCCAGCTCCTCGTCGGCGGCGAAGGGCGACACCGACCACCACATCATCCCGAGGTCGCGCGCGTGGTCGCGGACGTCCGCGATGCCCCAGAGCGACGCAGCGCCCACGTCGATGGGGGCCTCGCCGCCCCCGGCCGTCGCCGCCCAGCTGGCCTGGAGGAACTCCTGCGAGGTCGCCACCAGGTCGGCCGCGCGGGTGCGCACCCGCTCCGGGTCGCAGACCACCGCCATGCTGTTCTTCGGCATGACGTCGAGCAGCAGCTCCATCTCGTCCACCAGGACCGGCGCGAGGGACTCCATGCCCTCGACGGCGATGCCCTCGGCGATCTTGCCGAGCAGCTCGCCCAGCTCCGGATGCCGCTCGGCGAGGGCCGCGGCCCGCTGCCGTACGTCGTCGGTGAGCAGCAGCTCGCGGCAGGGCGGCGCCCACAGGCCGTGCTCGGCGACCTCCAGGGAGCGCTGGTCGGCGACCTTGAAGTAGCGGATCTCCTCGACGTCGTCGCCCCAGAACTCCACGCGCAGCGGGTGCTCCTCGGTCGGCGGGAACACGTCGAGGATGCCGCCGCGCACGGCGAACTCGCCGCGCTTCTCGACCAGTTCCACCCGGGAGTACGCGGCTGCCGCGAGCGCCTCGACGACCGCGTTCAGGTCGGTGGTCTCACCGGGGCGCAGGGCCACGGGCTCCAGGTCGCCCAGGCCCTTGACCTGCGGCTGGAGCACCGAGCGGACCGGCGCGACGACGACGGAGACCGGGCCGGTCTCGGGGTCGTCGGGGCGGGGGTGCGCGAGGCGCCGCAGGACGGCGAGGCGGCGGCCGACCGTGTCGGAGCGGGGCGAGAGGCGCTCGTGCGGCAGCGTCTCCCACGAGGGGTAGTCCACGACGCCGTCCGGCGGCAGGATCGTGCGCAGCGCCGCCGCCAGGTCCTCCGCCTCGCGGCCGGTGGCCGTCACGGCGAGGACGGGGCGGCCGGACTCGCGGGCCAGCGCCGCCACCACGAACGGGCGAGCGGCGGGCGGGCCGACCAGGTCGACGTGCGCGCGGTGGCCGTCGGCGGCGGCCTTGACCGCCTCGGCGAGTGCGGAGTCCTTGACGACAGCGTCGAGCAGACCGTGCAGGCTCATGGAAGGCTTTCCGTCCAGGTACCGGGGTGACCGGAGTGGGTGGGCAACGCGAACCGCCCGGCACGTCGCACGGGCCGGGGGCCTCCAGCGTACGACTCCGGGGCGGACGGCGCGGCCCGGTCGGCGCGGGGCGGCGCCCCCGGCGGACCCGTCCGGCCTGCCCGGCGGTCAGCCGCACACCGACGGAGAGCCGCCCGCCGGACCGGCATCCCGCCTGGCGCACAATGTTCCGAAACCCCCCGGGGACCCAGTCGGCCCCCGGAGGATCGAGTGAACATCGGGGCTGACCGCTGCCGCGGCCCCTCACCGACCAGAAAGCCACCCCATGCCCGGAGCCAAGCCCGACGCCCCCGCCCTGGAGCGCGGCGACGAGCTCATACCGTCGCGGGACCAGACCCCACCCGCCCCCCGCCGGGCCGGCCACGGCGTCTGGGACCGCGTCCCGTATCTCCTCGCGGCGGCGTTGTTCCTCGCCTACGCCGTGCTGTCCGTCAGCCGGTACCGCCGTCTGGAGAGCCGTTCCTGGGACCTCGGGATCTTCGAGCAGGCCGTGCGGGCCTACGCGCACCTCCAGGTGCCGGTCGCCGACCTCAAGGGGCCGGGCGCCAACATCCTCGGCGACCACTTCAGCCCCGTCACGGCGCTCCTCGCGCCCGCCTACCGCCTCTTCCCCTCGCCCGTCACGCTGCTCGTCGCGCAGGCCCTGCTCTTCGCCGTCTCCGCCATCCCGGTCACGCGCGCCGCGACCCGGCTGCTGGGCCGCGCCTCGGGCCTCGCGGTGGGCATCGCCTACGGACTGTCCTGGGGCATCCAGCGCGCCGCCGACTTCGACTTCCACGAGATCTGCTTCGCCGTACCGCTGATCGCGTTCTCCCTGGAGGCCCTGCTGCGGCAGCGGTGGCGGGCCGCGCTGCTGTGGGCGCTGCCGCTGGTCCTCGTCAAGGAGGACCTCGGCGTGACGCTCGCCGCCATCGGCCTTGTGGTGGCCCTGCGGGCCCGCCGCGCGCACCCGAGGGCCGTGCCCTACGCCCTCGGTGTCGCCGCGTTCGGGGCCGCCGCCGCCGTCGTCACGCTCACCCTGGTCATCCCGGCCTTCAACTCGGTCGGGGCGTACGACTACTGGGACAAGGTCGGGGAGGGCGGCGCCGCCGCCGGGGCGCTCGGCGGTCTCGGCACCAAGCTGCGCACCCTCGCCTGGCTGCTGATCCCCACCACCGGGCTGCTCGCGCTGCGCTCGCCGCTGCTGATCGTCGCGCTGCCCACCCTCGGCTGGCGCTTCCTCTCCGCCGACGACCACTACTGGGGCACCGACTGGCACTACAGCGCCGTCCTGATGCCGGTGGTCATGCTCGCCCTCGTCGACGCCGTGGACATCTGCCGCCGCAGCGGACGGCCGTGGCTGCGCCAGTACGCCGACCGGCTGCCGGCCTGCGCGGCCGCCGCCGCGCTGGCCCTGACGACCTCCCTGCCGCTGGCGGGCCTCACGGAGGCGGCGACGTACGAGAAGAGCGGGCGGGTCGAGGCGGTGGAGCGGATGCTGGAGCGGATCCCGGACGGCGCCACCGTCGAGGCGAACATAGGGCCCATCAGCCGGCTCACCTCCCGCGCCCGCGTCTTCTGGGTGGGCGCGGCCCGCCCGGTCGTCCCGAAGTACGTCGCCCTGGACGTCCGCTCCGGCTGGACGAAGGACCCGGTCGCGTACGCCGAGAAGCTGCACCCGGGTGTCCAGTACGTCGCCGAGGACACCGCCTACGGCTTCGTGCTGCTGCGCCGGGCCTGAGACGGCGAACGGCAGACGGCGGACGGCGGACGGCAGACGCGAAGACGGGGGCGGCCCCGGCGGGCACGCGTGACGCGCGCCCGCCGGGGCCGTCTTCCCCCGCACCCCCGTGGCGGTGGCTATTCGGTGGCGATGGCGTTCAGGACGTTCATGCGGCCCGCCCGGAAGGCCGGGACCAGCGCCGCGAACAGGCCCACGAACGCCGACCCGACGAAGACCGCGATGATCGTCGGCCACGGGATCTCCAGGACCTTCAGGCCCTCCAGGGCCAGCAGCTGCTGCGCCGTCGCCCCCCAGCCCATCCCGAGACCGAGGCCGAGCAGCGCGCCGAAGAGGGCGATGACCACCGACTCCAGGCGGATCATGCGGCGCAGCTGGCGGCGCGAGAGGCCGATGGCGCGCATCAGGCCGATCTCGCGGGTGCGCTCGACCACGGAGAGGGCCAGCGTGTTCACCACGCCGAGGATCGCGACGATGATCGCGAGGCCGAGCAGGCCGTAGACCATGTTCAGCATCTGGCCGACCTGGTCCTTCAGGGTCTGCTTGAAGTCGGTCTGGTCCATGACCTCGTACTGCGGATACGCCTTCAGGGAGTCCTTCAGGGACTGGTACGCGGCGTCCTGGCGCCCCTCGGCGGCCGTGGCGAACATGATGTCGTTCTGCGGCATCCGGTCGGCGGGGACGTACTTCTCCAGGGTCGTGATGTTCAGGTACATCGCGCCCTTGTCGAGCGTGCCCTCGTCGGACGTGATCGCCGCGAGCCTCAGCTCGGCCGTCTTCCCCTGCTCGAAGGCGAGCTTCAGCTCGTCGCCGACCTTCAGGCCGTGCTGCTTCGCGAACTCGTCGCCGACCGACATGGCGTTCTTCCCGTACGCGGCGGACAGTTCACCGGCGACGGTCTCCCGGCGCACGTCCTCGGCGTACGTCGGGTCGGCGGCGCTCAGGCCGACGCCGTCGACGGTCTTGCCGCCGGGCGTGGTCAGGTCCGCCCTGGTCTGCTTGTAGCGGGTGACGTGGCCGATGTGGTCGGCCTTCTCCAGCGCCTCGGCGGCCTTCTCGGTGACGAAGCCGCCGGGCTGCGTGGACTGGACGATGAAGTCCGCGCCGACCGACTTGTCGAGCTCGTCGGTGGCGGAGGCGACCATCGAGGAGCCGACCACGGAGAGGCAGGCGACCAGCGCGAGGCCGATCATCAGGGCCGCGCCGGTGGCGCCGGTGCGGCGCGGGTTGCGCAGGGCGTTGCGCTCGGCCATCCGCCCGACCGGGCCGAACGCCCGCAGCAGGACCGCGCTGATGACGCGGACGACGCCGGAGGCGAGCACCGGGCCGATGACGACGAAGCCGACGAGGGTCAGCACGATCCCGCCGCCCAGCAGGAGCGAGCCCTCCTTGGCCTGGTCGGCCTGCCCGGCGGCGTAGAGGCCGAGGCCGCCGGCGCCGGTGAGGACCAGGCCGATGACGGCGCGCAGCACGCTCGCCCGGCCGTCGGCGGGGGTGCCCGCGTCGCGCAGCGCGGCCATCGGGGAGACCTTGCCGGCCCGCCGTGCGGGGAGGTAGGCGGCGAGGACGGTGACGACGATGCCGAGGACCATGCCGACCACGGGCGTCGTCCAGTTGACCGTGAGGTCCCTGGTGGACAGTTCCATGCCCATGCCGGACATGAGCTTCATCAGGCCGACGGCGAGGCCGATGCCCGCGCCGACGCCGAGGACGGACCCGGACACGCCGAGCAGCAGCGCCTCGACGAGCACGGAGCGGTTGACCTGCCTCCGGCTGGAGCCGATGGCGCGCATCAGGCCGATCTCGCGGGTGCGCTGGGTGACCAGCATCGAGAAGGTGTTGATGATCAGGAAGATGCCGACGAGGAAGGCGATCCCGGCGAAGCCGAGCATCGCGTACTTCATGACGTTCAGGAAGCTGCCGACGGACTCGCGGTTGTCGTCCGCGGTCTCCTGCTGCGTCCTGATGTCGTACGCGCCGCCACCGGACGGGGCCTTGTCCAGGGCCGCCGCGACGCCCGCCTTCAGCCGGGTGTCGCTGACGCCCGGCTCGGCGGTGAGGTTGACGTGGGTGAACCGGCCGGTGGCGCCGAGCAGTTCGCGCTGGGCGGTGGCGGTGTCGAAGTAGAACATGGCCGCGCCGGGGTTGGTCACCTTGAAGGTGGCGATGCCGGAGATCCGCGCGGTGTGGTCGCCGGTGGCGGCGATGGTGCGCAGCTCGTCGCCGAGCTTCAGGCCGTGCTTGTCGGCGGTGTCGGCGTCGACCATCACCTCGGTGGGCCCGCGCGGGGCGTGGCCGGAGGTGATGTCCATCGAACGCAGCTCGTTGCGCGTCCAGTTGCCGGCGATGGTCGGGCCGCCGTTGCTGGGGCTCAGGTTCTTGTCGCCGGAGTCGACGACGGTCACGCTCTGGCTGCTGACGGCCCCCTCGGCGGACTTGGCGCCCGCCGCCTTCGCGGCCTCGTCGACCAGGGCGGCGGGCAGCGACTCGGGTCTGCCGCTGCGGGGCGCCTCCCCCGCGTCCTCGGCGGACTTCGGGGAGACCGTGACGTCGGCGGAGGTCGCCGCGAAGAGCTTGTCGAAGGTGGTGCTCATCGTGTCGGAGAAGACGAGCGTGCCGCACACGAACGCCACCGACAGGACGACGGCCACGGCGGAGAGCGCCATGCGGCCCTTGTGCGCGAGGAAGTTGCGCATCGAGGTCTTGAGGACGGTCATGACGTGCGCTCCCGCGCGTCGGAGGAGGAGGCCTGGGGGTGTCCCCCGGCGAAGCGCAGCATGCGGTCGAGGACCTGGTCGGCGGTGGGGTGGTGCATCTCGTCGACGATCCGGCCGTCGGCGAGGTACAGCACCCGGTCCGCGTACGAGGCGGCGACCGGGTCGTGCGTGACCATCACGATGGTCTGCCCGAGGTCGGTGACCGAGCGGCGCAGGAAGCCCAGCACCTCCGCCCCGGCGCGGGAGTCGAGGTTGCCGGTCGGCTCGTCGCCGAAGATGATCTCCGGCCGCGAGGCGAGCGCGCGGGCCACGGCGACGCGCTGCTGCTGACCGCCGGAGAGCTCCGTCGGGCGGTGCTTGAGGCGCCCGGCGAGACCGACGGTCTCCACGACCTGGTCGAGCCAGGCGCGGTCGGGTCTGCGGCCCGCTATGTCCATCGGAAGCGTGATGTTCTCCAGGGCGTTGAGCGTCGGGAGCAGGTTGAACGCCTGGAAGATGAAGCCGATCCGGTCCCGGCGCAACTGCGTGAGCTTCTTGTCCTTCAGACCGGTGATCTCGGTCTCGTCGAGGAAGATCTGCCCGCCGCTGACCGTGTCGAGGCCCGCGAGGCAGTGCATGAGGGTGGACTTGCCGGAGCCGGAGGGGCCCATGATCGCGGTGAACTGCCCGCGGGCGATGTCCACGTCGATCCCGTCGAGCGCGACGACGCGGGTCTCCCCGGAGCCGTACGCCTTCACCACGTGGCGCGCCCGTGCCGCCACGGCCGTACGCCCTCCCGTGCCCCCGTGCCTGGGTGTGGTCACAGCCGTTGTCACGGTAAGTCTCCTATGTCGGTCATGCGATGAGCCGGTTGTCCGCCGCGCGGACAAGTCTGGTGTCCCGGTGGGTTCCGGCGCTCTGATGCTCAGCGCAGTCTTTTCCGGGGGAAAACCCCACCCCCGCCCCTGCGGTGCGCCGTAAGGCAAATCTAAGGACCGGCCGGGGCCCGCTCGTCCTCCAGTGGGACGAACCCTCCCCGGTCCGAAGTACGGAGGTTCCCCTAGGGGTTGTCCACCCGCGGGCGGAGTCCGACTCAGGGTCGCCTCCACCCTGCCCTCCTCCCCCCGCGGGTGGGAAAGTGGCCCGCAGCAACCGGTGCACGGGGAAAGGAATCGCCGTGAGGACGGGAAAGGACGCGCACGCGCGGGACGCGCCGCGGGGCCGGGGCGCGGTCGTCGCCGCGCTGATGCTCTCGATGGCGCTGACCGCCGTGGACTCCACGATCGTGTCGACCGCCGTCCCGCAGATCGTGGGCTCCCTCGGCGGCTTCCCGATCTTCTCCTGGCTCTTCTCCGGCTACCTCCTCGCCGCCACGGTCACCCTGCCCGTCTACGGCAAGCTCTCCGACACCTTCGGCCGCAGGCCCGTGCTCATCGCGGGCAGCGTGCTGTTCCTGGCCGGCTCCGCGCTCTGCGCGTTCGCCTGGAGCATGGAGTCGCTCATCGCCTTCCGCGTCGTCCAGGGCCTGGGCGGCGGCGCCATCCAGGGCACCGTGCAGACGCTCGCCGCCGACCTGTACCCGCTCAAGGAACGCCCCAGGATCCAGGCGAGGCTGTCCACGGTGTGGGCCGTCTCCGCGGTCGCCGGACCCGCCCTCGGCGGCCTCATCGCCTCCTGCGCGCACTGGCGCTGGATCTTCCTCGTCAACCTGCCGATCGGGGCGGTCGCGCTCTGGCTGATCGTGCGTCACCTGCGCGAACCGGTCCGCGAGACGGCCGTCCGGGGCCGCGTCGACTGGCCCGGCGCGCTCGCCGTCTTCGCCTGCGGCGGCGTCCTGCTGACCGCGCTCGTCCAGGGCGGCGTCGCCTGGGGCTGGCTCTCCGCGCCCTCGCTCGCGCTCTTCGCCTCCGGCCTCGCCCTGGTGGCCGCCGTCGTCCTCATCGAGCGGCGGGCCGCCGAGCCGGTCATCCCCGGCTGGGTCTGGCGGCGCCGCACCATCGCCGCGGTGAACCTCGCCCTCGGCGCGCTCGGCCTGCTGATGGTCGCCCCCACCGTCTTCCTGCCGGCCTACGCCCAGTCCGTGCTCGGCCTCGCGCCGGTCGCCGCCGGGTTCGTGCTCTCCGTGATGACCCTGAGCTGGCCCGTCTCGGCCGCGTTCAGCCAGCACCTCTACCGCAGGATCGGCTTCCGGAACACCGCGGCCACCGGCATCCTGGCGGCGGCCCTGATCCTGTTCGCCTTCCCCCTGCTCCCCTACCCCGGGGCGGCCTGGCAGCCGGCCCTGATCATGCTGCTCCTCGGCGCGGCGCTCGGCATCTTCCAGCTCCCGCTGATCGTCGGCGTCCAGTCCACCGTCGGCTGGGCCGAACGCGGCACCGCCACCGCGTCCATCCTCTTCTGCCGCCAGATCGGCCAGACGCTGGGCGCGGCCCTCTTCGGCGCGGTCGCCAACGGCGTGCTGAGCGCCCGGCTCGGCGGCTCCGGCTCGCTCGACCCGGTGGCGCGCGCCCTGGACGACCCCGGCGCCGTGGCGGACCCCGAGCGGCTGCGGCGGGCGGTGGACACGGCGGTCGACGCGGTCTACGCGGGCGCCGGGTGCGCCGCCGTACTGGCCCTGCTCATCCTCCTCCTCATGGCCCCGCGACGCTTCCCGGTCCTCCTGGAACCGCAGGAGGCCGACCAGGACGGCCACGGTGAACCGGACCCGCGGCAAGAGCAGTTGTCCCCCGCACGGCCGGAGACCGACGGAGCGCCCTAGGGCGTGTCCTCCGCCGGGGCCCGCCCCGTGAGCGCCGCGAGGCTGCCGCGTACGTGATCCATGTGGGCCCGCACCTCGTCCCACTCCTCGCCGTGATCCCGCAGAACCCGCTCCGTCTCCCGGCCGATCCGCTCCTCCCGCAGCCGCGCCCCCGCCACGATCTCCGCGGCCAGCGCCTGCGCGTCCTCCCGCCGGTGCCGTGCCGCCTCCTGCGCCTCGGCGAAGACCCGCTCCGCCTCGGCCAGCCGCGCCTCGGCGGCGGCGCCAAGCTCCGCGTCACGCGCGTCCGCCGCCGCCTCCCGCTCCGACAGCTCCCGCTCGGCCGCCTCCCACCGCCCCGCCTGCTCCTCCTCCTGCTCGGCGAGCAGCGCCTCGCACCGCCGCCGCGTCTCCCGCAGCACGGCCAGCGCCTCGCCCCGCCACTCCTTCACGTCCCGCCGGGCCGAGACACGGGCCCCGTCCGCCGTGGCGCGGTCCTCCGTCAGCCGCCGCCCGACCCACTCGTCGGTCGCCGCGCCCACCTCGGCGGCGTACGCGCGGGCGGCCTCCCGCAC
>NZ_JAFEXF010000075.1 GCF_016905445.1 Streptomyces sp. G44 | reverse complement strand
CCAGGACACCGGCCAGGGCCTGCGGCTGGTTGGCGACGATGCCCACCACCTTGCCGTCCAGACGGGCCAGCGCGCAGATGATGTTCCGCGCCCAGCGCTCGTGGACCTCCAGGTAGTCGCCGTCGTCCACCAGTTCTTCCATCACCTGGTGCATGTCGTACGGGCGGTTGCCGTCGTCCGGGACCAGGTCCAGGAGCGGCTCGCCCGTGCGGGTCCGCGGGTCGTCGGTGGCCGCCACCGGGGGGTTCTCCCGGTTGTTGGACGGCAGCATCGACAGCAGGTAGCGCACTTCTTCGAGGCAGGTCTCCTCGTCGTCGTACGCGAAGTGGGCGACGCCCGACGTCCCGGCGTGCACGTCCGCGCCGCCGAGACCGTTCTGGGTGATCTCCTCGCCGGTCACCGCGCGGACCACGTCCGGGCCCGTGATGAACATCTGTGACGTCTCGCGGACCATGAAGACGAAGTCCGTGAGCGCCGGTGAGTAGGCGGCGCCGCCCGCGCACGGGCCGAGCATCACGCTGATCTGCGGGATGACGCCCGACGCCCTGGTGTTGCGCTGGAAGATGCCGCCGTAGCCCGCTAGGGCCGTGACGCCCTCCTGGATGCGGGCGCCCGCGCCGTCGTTCAGCGAGACCAGCGGAGCGCCCGCGGCGAGGGCCATGTCCATGATCTTGTGGATCTTGGTGGCGTGGGCCTCGCCGAGGGCGCCGCCGAAGATGCGGAAGTCGTGCGCGTAGACGAAGACCGTGCGGCCCTCGACGGTGCCCCAGCCGGTGACCACACCGTCCGTGTACGGGCGCTTCGCCTCCAGGCCGAAACCGGTCGCGCGGTGCCGGCGCAGGGGTTCGACCTCGCGGAACGACCCCTCGTCCAGGAGCAGTTCGATCCGCTCCCGCACGGTGAGCTTGCCCTTGGCCTTCTGAGCGGCGGTGGCCGGTTCGCCGGGTCCTGCGTGCACCCGCTCCTTGATGGCCGCCAGCTCCGCGACGTGCAGTCTCATCTCTCCCCTTACCGGTCGCCGTCACCGGGGAGGAGACGTGGACCTGGATCTGGACCCGGACGCTGCGTGTGGTCAGTTGGTGAGCTTGCGCAGACCGCTGATCTGGAGGACGGCGAACGCGCCCACGACGAGGGCCTGCATCGGGATCCACACCGTGCCGATCGTGTTCGGGTCGAACCAGCCGAACAGCGCGGTGGCGATGCTGGCGACCGCCCACAGCAGATTGGCCTCGATGACGATCTTGGTGGCGGCCGCGGACGGCACCTGCTGGGCGGCGAGGACGCCGACGAGCACGCCGTAGACGGTGAGGAAGGCGCCGATGCCGCGCAGCAGACCGGCGTCCATGTCGAGCAGGTCGCCGACGGGGCCCGCGGCGATCAGGTAGATCAGGCCGTTGCCGGCCGTCACGGCGGCGTCGAGGCCGAGGAAGAGACGCAGCGGGCGCGCGGCGGCGGA
The DNA here is from genome assembly GCF_016905445.1 of Streptomyces sp. G44. Lineage (GTDB taxonomy): Bacteria > Actinomycetota > Actinomycetes > Streptomycetales > Streptomycetaceae > Streptomyces. The sequence goes on along the minus strand of NZ_JAFEXF010000075.1, from coordinate 29,610 downwards.
CGAGCTGGTGGCCGCGGTTCCAAGCGTTGCGGAGGTCTGGCTCGTGGTCATGGAATCTCCTGGTGGATACGGTGGTCGGGGTTCATGCGCGCCGCGCGGGACGCGTACGAGGGGGCCGCGCGGGGGGCGGGCGCCCGCTGTTTCCGTACCGATGGTGGCAACCGGCGCTGACCGGGCGCTGACGCGGCGTGTGCGCGGCGTGTGCGGGGCGTCACCGGGGTGCCGCCGGCTCCTTGGTGCGGGATGCCGGTGCCGGCGCCGGCCCCGACTCCGCTTCAGGAGGGGTACGCCGGGCTTGTGGCCGCCGGGTCGCCGGAGCCGCGAGGGCCCGTGTACGGGGTGCCGGCGGGCTCAGGCGGGCTGGAGCAGCGCGGTGCGGGCCGCGGTGCCGGTCAGGGCGGGGTCGCCGGTCAGGGCCGGGTCGTGGGCGAGGATCGCGTGCTCGACGTGGCGCAGGGCGGGGGACGGGTCGATGCCGAGTTCGTCCGAGAGGTGCCGGCGCATGGTGCGGTAGACGTTGAGGGCGTCGGCCTGGCGGCCGGAGCGGTAGAGGGCGACCATCAGCTGCTCGCAGAAGCGTTCCCGCAGCGGGTGATTGCTGTGCGCGTCGTGGAGTTCGGCGAGCATCGCGGCGTGGTGGCCCAGGCGCAGTTCGGCCTCGAAGCGCAGCTCCATGGCGCGCATGCGGTATTCCTCGTAACGGGCGCAGGCCAGCTGGCAGATGGTGCCGCCGGGAAAGTCGCCGAACACGGGGCCGCGCCACAGGGCGAGGGCCTGGCCGAGCAATTGTGCCGTGGCGGCGGCGTCCGCGGGGCCCGCGGCCTCGGCCTGGCGGACGGCCTTGGTGAACTCCGCGGCGTCGAATTCGCCCTCGTGAATGGTGAGGCGGTATCCGGAGGGGTGGATCGTCACCCGGGAAACCATGAGGTCGGGCTCCAGGCTCTTCAGTTTCCGACGGAGCCGGCTGATGTGCGCCTGCAGTGCATTGGCCTGCTTGTCGGGGACGGAATCGCCCCACATTTCCTCGACGAGGCTCTCGCCCGAGATCGGGCGGCCCTCGCTGACGAGCAGGGTCTGGATGAGGTTGCGCTGGAGATCTCCCGAGATCTCCGCGAAACCTAACGCGGTGCGGATCTGCAGTGCTCCGAGAATCGAAAAGCTCAGCATGCCGTTTCCCCCTTGGCTTTCGTGGCTGCAACGTCGGGGCGGTTCACCTTCCGGGTCGCCAGGGCCATCGGTGCTGCGGTGTGGGGGACCGCGGGTGGAGGTCGGCGTGGCGATCTCTGGGTGTCCCCGGCCGTGGGGAGTCAGAGGGCGCACCCTCTGGCCTCCCTTTCAGCGAAGACCCTCTCACGGTATCATTCCTTTGGGAAGGTATTTTTTTGAACGGACCTCGCCAGGCGGTTGGAGACAGGCCTGAGCTGCTGTTTCTCCCGGGGAAAGAGGGACACGCCCGCCGGACGCAGGGCCGCCCCGGCAGGCCGAGCCGCTCTCGCGGGGCGCCGGGGCGGTCGCTTCACCGGGGCGGGGGAGGCCCGGAGAAGTAGATGTGGAAGATGTCATTCCGTGGAAGTGCCGCTGGCGGAGAGGGCAGGATTCGAACCTGCGTGGGCCGCGAACGACCCGACCTTGGGCTGATGCCCGAGGTCCCCGTTAAGCCGCTCCGGGCACCTCTCCTGGTGGTGCGGGCACATGGTTGTGTGCCGGCGGAGAGGGCAGGATTCGAACCTGCGTGGGCCGCGAACGACCCGACCATGGGCTGACGCCCGAGGACCCGATAAGCCGCTCCGGGCACCTCTCCTGGTGGTGCGGGCACATGGTTGTGTGCCGGCGGAGAGGGCAGGATTCGAACCTGCGTGGGCCGCGAACGACCCGACCTTGAGCTGACGCCCGAGATCCCCGATAAACCACTCCGGGCACCTCTCCGTGTTCCCGGCCCGGTTTCCCGTGCCGTTCACGAGAAGAACATTGCCAGGCCCTTCTGACGGATCGCTGACGCCCCTCTGACATGCCCTTCCACGGCTGCCGCCAGGGATTTCCGCCCTTCCCATCAAAGGGGCGGCGGTGCTCTACTCTCAACGACCGCAACGGCTTCCGAAAGGGATACGGATCATGACCGTGACCGTAGTGGAAAATCCGATTCTCAAGGCTGTGAGCAGCTATACGCGGGCCGAGAATCCCAGCGCGTTCCTCGCGCTCAACAGCGGCAACAGGTCCTTCACGCTGCCGGGGACGGACGGTGTCGTCGTCTACCGCACGACCGGCCGGTTCGCCGTCCAGTTCGGCGGGCCCTTCGCCGCCCCCGAGGAGTACGACACCCTCCTCGACGGCTTCCGGCGGCACGTGAGGGAGCAGGGGCTCACGCACGTCGGCGTCCAGCTCCAGCGCGACGACGCCGAGCGGTACGCGCGCCACGGGTTCACCGTCAACCAGATCGGCGCCTCCTGGGCCGTGAGCCTCGCCGAGTTCACCCTGCGCGGCACCCGCTTCATGCAGCTGCGCAACAAGATCTCCCGCGCCCACCGCAACGGCCTCCAGATCAAGGAGGTCGAGGCCGACGCCTGCCAGGACGCGCTGGCGGCCATCGACGGCGCCTGGCTCTCCAGCAAGGGCGCCGCCCGTCCCCTGGAGTTCCTGGTCGGCGAGATCGGCGGCGAGGCCCAGCAGCACCGGCGGCTGTTCGTCGGCACGATCAACGACGCCCCGGTGGCGTACATCTCGTACTCCCCGGTCTTCGGCACCCGCGCCGGCTGGATGCACGACCTCAGCCGGCGCGTCCCGGACGGGTCGCCGGGCCTGATGGAGGCCATCAACGCGCACGCCATCGAGGTGTTCCGCGGCGAGGGCGTCCCGTGGCTGCACTTCGGCTTCACGCCCTTCACCGGCCTGGACGCGGAACACGAACTGGACGGCCACAGCCCGGCCTTCCAGTGGCTGATGCACGCCCTGTGGGCCGAGGGCGCCGCGCTCTACCCGGCCCAGACGCAGCTGTCGTACAAGCACAAGTGGGCGCCCGACGCGACCATCCCGGAGTACGTCGCCTTCGACGGGCCCGCGTCACTGGCCTCCTTCGCGCACATCTTCCGTGCGTGCAACGCCTTCTGAGGTTCTGTCAGCGGCGGCCGCCAGACCCCCGTACACCGCATCCGACCCACAGGAGTGAACGACGATGAGTGGCAGCACGGAGACCATCGACATGCTCAAACACACCATGGTGGAACAGCTCATGGCTGTCATCGCCGCCCCCGACGACGAGGACGTGGCCCGCGCCGCGGACACCGTGGTCCGCGACCTGGACGCCCTGCTGCGGGCCGAGCCCGGCCCCGCGGCCTGAGCGGGCGCGCTGCGGCGCCGAGCGGCACCGGGCCGCGCCGGTCAGTCCAGCATCAGCGCCACATCAGCGCCTCACGGAACGCTGCACACACGTTCGCCCGGCGTCCGTCCGGTGGGATACCCGACGCCGGGCGGGCGCCGCCGCCCGGTTCGGGCACTTCTTCCGAGGAGAGCTTCGTATGCAGCGTCCGCACGTCCAAGAGACCGGTGTCGCCGTGGCCCCGCAGCGCACCGACGTCCCGCAGCGCACCGGGGCATCCGCAACGTTCTCCGAACTCCTCAAACGCGTCAAGGCGGAGGGGCTGCTCGACCTCGACCCGCGGTACTACGTGGGACGCCTGATCCGCAACACCTCGCTGCTCGTGGCCGGGCTCACCGCGTTCTTCCTGCTGGGCGACTCGTGGTGGCAGCTCGTCGTGGCGGTGTGGATGGGCCTCTGCGGCGGCCAGTCCTCCTTCATGTGGCATGACGCCGGCCACAAGGCGATGTTCCGCGACAAGCGGGCCGCGTCCGCCGTCGGCTACTTCCACGCCAACTTCGTCAACGGCGTCAGCTTCGGCTGGTGGGTCAACCACCACAACCGCCACCACAGCAACCCCAACCACCTCGGCATGGACCCGGACATCGGCCGGCGCACCGCGATCTTCGACATCAAGCAGTACGCGACCCGCACCACCCGGCAGCGCTTCATCGTGCGCTACCAGAGCGTGCTCTTCTTCGTGCTGCTCGTCCTCGAGTCGTTCAAGATGCACAAGACGGCCGTGAAGTCGATCGCGCAGGGCCTCACCAAGCGTCCCGTCCTGGAGTCCACTCTCCTCCTGGCGCGCGCCGCGATCTATCTGACCTGCGTCTTCACCGTTCTGTCGCCGGTCCTCGCGGTCACCTTCATCCTCGTGCAGCAGGCCACCCTCGGCGTCTACTTCGGCATGATCTTCGCCCCGAACCACAAGGGCATGGACGTCCGTGACGGCGACGAGGAGACCCTGGACTGGCTGGAGCGGCAGGTCCTCACCTCCCGCAACATCCGCCCCTCCTGGTTCATCGACTTCCTGTACGGCGGCCTCAACTACCAGGTCGAGCACCACCTGTTCCCCGCCATGCCGCAGAAGAACCTGGGCCGGGCCCGCGAACTGACCCGTGAGTACTGCGCCGAGCGCGGCGTGCCCTACCACGAGGTCGGCTTCTGGGCGTCCTACCGCGAGGTGGCCTCCTACCTGCACGAGGTCAGCGCGCCGGTCCGCCGCGGCGAGGTCGACGCGCACATAGGACGAGCGGCCTGATGACCGACACCGTCACCAGACCGGCGGCCCCGGCCGCGCTCGCGCCGGGCGCCTCGATCGGCGTCCGGCTCGACCGGATGCCGATCACCCCCACCCACCGCAGCATCACGGCGGTCATCGGCGTCGGGCTGCTCTTCGACACGTTCGAGAACAACCTCTCCGGCACCATCGCCAAGGTCCTCCAGGACGACTTCGCGTTCGGCGCCACCGAGCTGAAACTCGTCCTCGCCTCCGCCTTCATCGGCCAGTTCATCGGCTCGCTGGTGCTCGGCAAGATCGCCGACCGGTACGGGCGGCGCCGGGCCTTCCTGATCAACCTCGCCATCTACTCCGGCTTCTCGCTGCTCGGCGCGTTCTCGCCGAACGCGGCCTGGCTGATCGCCACCCGGTTCTTCGCCGGCATCGGCATCGGCGCCGAACAGTCCCTGTCCGACTGCTACCTGTCGGACGTCCTGCCCGCCAAGAAGCGCGGCCGGTACATCGCCTGGGCCTACACGCTCGCCTTCTGCGGGGTGCCCGCCGTCGGCTTCGCCGCCCTGTGGCTCGTACCGCTCACCCCGCTCGGCATCGACGGCTGGCGCTGGCTCTTCGTGATCGGCGCGATGGGCTCCGCCGTGGTGTGGGTGCTGCGCAGGCGGCTGATCGAGTCCCCGCGCTGGCTGGCCACGGTGGGCCGCGAGGAGGAGGCCGAGGCGCTCGTCTCCCGCATGGAGTCCGAGGTTCCGGGCGGCGCCCCCGCCGTGCCCGCGGCCGACCTCGCGGACGCCGCCGCGAAGGCGAACGCCCCCGCCACCCGGCTGCGGGACATCTTCCAGCCCCACCTGCGCCGGCGCACCACCATGCTCTGGATCTTCTGTTCGCTGTCGACGGTGGGCTACTACGGCTTCGGCACCCTCGCGCCGCAGATCCTCGCCGCCAAGGGGTACGGGATCGTCGCCGGGATCGGCTTCACCGCGGTGTGCTTCCTCGGCTACCCCGTGGGCTCCGCGCTCGCGCTGCCGATCATCGACCGCGTCGAGCGCAAGACACTGGTGGTCGCCTCGGCGGGAGCGATGGTCCTCGCCGGGCTCGGCTTCAGTTACGCGGGATCGCCGGCGCTCATCATGACGTTCGGCTTCGTCTACACCGTGTTCAGCAATCTCTTCTCCAGCGTCTCGCACGTCTACCTCGCCGAGCAGTACCCGACCGCCATCCGCGCGGCCGCGTCCGGCGCGGCGTACTCCCTGTCCAAACTCAGCGCCGCCGCGCTGCCCTTCGCCCTGCTCCCGGTCCTCCAGTCGTACGGACCAGGGGCGCTGTTCGGCGTCATCGCCGCCGTGATGAGCGCGCTCGCCGTGACCGTCCTCACCCTGGGCGAACGCACCACCGGCGCCTCGGTCGACCGCGCGCCCGCCGGCTGACCCGACCGTCCCCGTTCCGCCGACCCGATGAGGAACCCCTCATGGCCTATGTCATCGCTCAGCCCTGCGCCGACGTGAAGGACAAGTCCTGCGTCGACGAATGCCCCGTGGACTGCATCTACGAAGGGGCCCGCGCCCTCTACATCCACCCCGAGGAGTGCGTGGACTGCGGCGCCTGTGAGCCCGTGTGCCCCGTGGAGGCCATCTACTTCGAGGACGACGTGCCCGCCGGGTGGGGCGACCACCGCGGCTCCAACGCCGCCTTCTTCGACCCGATCGGCTCGCCGGGCGGGGCCGCCGCGCTCGGCGCGCAGCCGCACGACTCCGCCCTGGTCGCGTCGCTGCCGCAGGCGGTGGCGTCATGAGCGGGCTGCTGGCGGGCAAGCGCGTCCTGGTGACCGGCGTCCTCACCGAGGCGTCCATCGCCTTCCACGCGGCGCGCATCGCCCAACTGGAGGGCGCCGAGGTCGTGTTGACCGGCTTCGGGCGGCTCTCGCTCATCGAGCGCACCGCCGCGCTGCTGCCGAAGCCCGCCCCCGTCGTCGAGCTGGACGTCACCGACCCGGCGCACCTGGACGGGCTCGCGGACCGCGTTCGGGAGACCTTCGGGGGCCCCGGCGGCCTGGACGGCGTCGTGCACTCCATCGCCTACGGCCCGCCCGGCGCCTTCCACTTCCTCGACGGGACCTGGGAGGACGTGTCGACCGCCGTGCACGTCTCCGCGTACTCCCTTAAGTCCCTGACCACCGCCTGCCTGCCGCTCATGGAACCGCGCGGCGGCTCCGTGGTGGGCGTCACCTTCGACGCCACCGTGGCCTGGCCGAAGTACGACTGGATGGGGGTCGCGAAGGCGGCCCTGGAGTCCACCGCCCGCTACCTCGCCCGCGACCTCGGGCCCCGCGGCGTCCGCTGCAACCTCGTCGCCGCGGGCCCGCTGCGCTCCATGGCCGCCAAGTCCATCCCGGGCTTCTCCGAGCTGGCCGACGACTGGCACACCCGCGCCCCGGCCGGCTGGGACCTCACCGACCCGGAGCCCGCGGCCCGCGGCATCGTCGCGCTGCTCTCGGACTTCTTCCCCCGCACGACGGGTGAGATCGTCCACGTCGACGGCGGCGCCCACATGATGGGCGCGTGACCCGGCGCCCGCGCGTGCGGACACAGCGATGGGGGGAGTTCAGGTGATCACCTGAACTCCCCCCGAGTCGTCGGTCACTCGGTCGTGCCGTCCGGCAGGATGCGGCTGAACCCCGTGTACGGGACGAGCGCCTCGGGCAGCTCCACCGAACCGTCCGGCCGGGCCCCCTGCTCCAGGAGCGCGGCCACCGTCCGGCCGATCGGCAGCGCCGAGCCGTTCAGCGTCGCCGCGGGCTCCTTGCGGCCGTCCGCGGCGCGGTGGCGGATGCCGGCGCGGCGGGCCTGGAAGGTGCCGCAGTCGGAGACCGAGGAGATCTCGCGGTAGGAGCCGCTGCCCGGCAGCCACACCTCGATGTCGTACGTCATCCGGGCCGAGAACCCGAGGTCGCCCGCGGGCAGCAGCACGACCCGGTAGGAGAGTTCCAGGCGCCGCAGGCACTCCTCGGCGTGGCCCAGCATCAGCTCCAGCTGTGCCTGGGCGTCCTCGGGGGCGCAGACGCGGACCAGCTCCACCTTCTCGAACTGGTGCAGCCGCAGGATGCCCCGCGTGTCCCTGCCGTACGCCCCCGCCTCCGCGCGGAAGCACGGGGTGCGTGCCGTGAACGCGTACGGCAGCTCGCGCGCCTCCAGCGTCTGCTGGGCGAGCAGGTTGGTCAGCGGGACCTCGGCGGTGGGGATCAGGAACAGCTCCCGGTCGCCGACCCGCGTGGCGAACAGGTCCTCCTCGAACTTGGGGAGCTGGCCGGTGCCCGTCATGGTGTCGCGGTTGACGAGGAACGGCACCGAGTGCTCGGTGTAGCCGTGCTCGGCGGTGTGCAGATCGAGGAAGAAGTCGGCGAGCGCCCGCTCCAGGCGCGCCCCGGGGCCCCGGCTCACGGTGAAGCGGGCGCCGGACAGCCGGGCCGCCGCCTTGCCGTCGAAGAGGCCGAGCCGCTCCCCGATGTCGGCGTGGTGGCGGTCGTCGGCCGCCGCGCACGGGGGCGGGCCGCCGCGGCGCACCTCCACCGCCTCCTTCTCCGAGTCGCCGTCCGGGACGGTGTCGAGCGGGATGTTGGGGACGGCGAGGACGAGGTCGGCGAGCCGCTTGCCCGCCTCCTTGGCGCTCGCCTCGGCCCGCTGGACCTCGGCGCGCAGCGCGCGGGCCGCCTCCTTCTCCTCCTCGGAGGGCGGCCCCGCCCCGCGTTCGCGGGCGGCGCGGTTCATCTCGGTGCGCAGCCGGGTCACCTCGGCCTGGGCGTCGGCCCGGCCGCGGTGGGCCGCGTCGAGCGCGGCGACGTCGAGGTCATGGCGGCGGCGGGCGAGGCGCCGCACCGCCTCGGGCCCGGACGCGATCAGTTCGCGCGGATCGTGCATGGCTTCTCCTGGGTCTGCGGTGCAGGGCGGGGGAGATGCGCCGAGCCGCCCCCCTGGCGGAGGGGCGGCTGCGGCTCCTGCCGGGGCAGGGCGGGGGATGGGGGCGGGGATGGGAGCGGGTCCGCTCCGGTGCTCACGCGGGGGCGAGGGCCAGGACGGTGTTCTGGCCGCCGAACCCGCAGGAATTGCTGAGCGCCAGGTCGATGGGCATGGAGGTCGCCGAGTACGCCAGCTTGATGTCGACCTCCGCGTCCGGCATGACGAGGTTGGCGATGGGCGGCACCAGTTCGTGCTCGATGCTCAGCAGCGTGAACGCCGCCTCCACCGCGCCCGCCGCGCCGAGCAGATGCCCGGTCACGCCCTTGGTCGAGGTGACCAGCGGGTCCCCCTGGAGGGTCCTTCTGATCATCCGCGCCTCGGCGACGTCGTTGAGCGGCGTCGAGGTGCCGTGGGCGTTCACATGCTGTACGTCGTCCGGATCGGCGCCGGCGTCGGCGAGGGCCGCGCGGACCGCCGCCTCCACCCCCGCGCCGTCCGGATGCGGCGACGTCATGTGATGGGCGTCCGCGGTGGCGCCGTAGCCGATGATCCGGCCGTGCTGGTGCGCCCCGCGGGCCCGGGCGTCCTCGACGCGTTCCATGACGAGGATGCCGGCGCCCTCGCCCGCGACGAAGCCGTCCCGCTCCGCGTCGAAGGGACGCGAGGCGAGCCGCGGGTCGTCCTCGCGCCGGGACAGGGCGCCCATCTGCGCGAACCCGGCCATGACCAGCGGCGTGATCATGGCCTCGCTGCCGCCCGCGAGGACGACGTCGCAGCGGCCGAGGGCGAGCAGGTCCCGGGCCGTGCCGATGGCCGTCGCCCCGGAGGCGCAGGCGGTGGCCACCACCAGGTTGGGTCCCGTCGCCCCGAACTCGATGGCCGTCTGACCGGCCAGCATGTTCGGCAGCTGCATGGGCAGCAGCAGCGGCGACACCCGGTCGGCGCCCTTCTCGCGCAGGACGTTGTGCTGTTCCTCGACGGTGCCGGGTCCGCCGTCCGCGCAGCCGAGCACCACTCCGACCCGGGCGCCGTCCCAGGTCAGCGGGTCGAGCCCGGCGTCGGCGATGGCCTCGCGTGCCGCGACCAGCGCGAACTGCACGAAACGGTCCAGGCGGTGGGCCCGGCGGGCGGTCAGCAGTGCTTCGGGGTCGAAGCCGGGCACACGGCAGGAGATGCGTACCGGATTGTCCGCCAGTACGGGATCGAACGCCGCGCCCGACCGGCCCTCGCAGGCCGCCGCCCAGCTCGGCCCGACCCCGATGCCGCCCGGGGTGACGAGACCGAGCCCGGTGACGGCGATGTCGATGCCGGCCATCAGACCTTCGCGCTCCTCGTCTCCATGAGTTCCACCATGTCGGCCACGGTCTCGGCCTCCAGGAGGTCGTCGTCGCTGACGTCTATGCCCAGTTCGGACTTGAGCAGCAGCGACAGCTCCACCACGGCCAGCGAGTCCAGCTCGATGTCGTCCTTGGTGGCCTCGGGTGTGATGGCCTCGGGGGACACCTTGAGCTTGTTGGACAGGATTTCCTTGAGCTGCTCCAGCATCATGACGATCCCTTTCGGAAGGCGTACGCGCGGTGCGGCGTACGGGTCTTGAGGAGGTACCGCCCGGCGCCGGTGGGCGTCAGACGGACTGTGTTTCGGGCCAGACGAGCGTCGTGGCCCCCCAGGAGAGCCCGCCGCCGAACGCGGTGAGCAGCACCCGGTGTCCCGCCGTGAGCCGGCCGTCGGCCGCGGACTGGGACAGGAGCAGCGGGAGCGAGGCGGCCCCGGTGTTGCCGACCTGCTCGATGTTGCTGAGCTGCCGTTCGGCGGGGACACCGAGGCGTTCCGCGACCGAGTCGAGGATGCGGGCGTTCGCCTGGTGGGCGGCGAACCGGTCCACGTCGCCGAGGCGCCAGCCGGCCCGCTCCGCCGCCTCCTTGGAGGTGGCGGTCATCCGCTCCACCGCGTGCCGGTAGGTGTCGCGGCCGAGCATCCGGAAGTACTCGTCGCCCGGTTCGGGCGCGGTGCCCGCCGAGCGCTGCCGGGAGCCGCCGGCCGGCACCTCGATGAGATGGCTCAGCTCGCCGTCGCTGCCGAGCACCAGCGGCCCCACCGCGCCCGGCTCACCCGCGTCCCCGGCCCGCAGGACCACGGCCCCCGCGCCGTCCGCGAAGATCACCGCGGTGGTGCGGTCCTCGGGGTCGACGATGGTGGTGAACGCGTCGGCCGCCACAAGCAGCACCCGCCCGGCCATGCCCGAGGCGATGAGCCCCGCGGCGGTGGCGAGCCCGTACAGGAACCCGGAGCAGACGGCCGCGACGTCGAACGCCGCGACGTGGCCGAGGCCGAGCCGGGCGGCCACCGTGGGCGCGGTCGCCGGGCACGGCTGGTCGGGGGTGGTGGTGGCCAGGACGACGGCGTCGACCTGCTCGGCGCTCGCCGACTTCAGCGCGCGCTGGCCGGCCTCCACCGCCAGGTCGGAGGTGGCGGTGCCCGGCGAGACCATGTAGCGCTCGGCGATCCCGGTGCGGGAGCGGATCCACGCGTCGGAGGTGTCGAGGCGCCGCGAGAGGTCGTCGTTGGTCACCTTGTTCGGCGGCACGTACGAACCGATGCCGCAGATCACCGCCGAGCGGCCCGGCGGCGGGGCCGCGCCGCTCATGCGCCCGGCTCCGCGCTGCTGAGGACCTCCACGGGCAGCCCCATGTAGGCCATGCGGGACTCGGCCATCTCGTCGGTCCACTGCTCGGCCATGTCGTAGCGCTGCTCGGGGGTGGTGTCGAGCATCCGTACGCCCGGCCAGATCTCGTAGTCGCCGATCTTGTCCGCGTGGTCGGCCATGCCCTTCTGGAAGAGCTCCTCGCGGTGGATGACGAACTCCCGGTCGGGGATCTCGTCCCACAGCTTCACCCCGGCCCGCAGGATCTCCATCAGGCGCGGCCGGTACTCGGGGTGGGCCACGACGTGGTCGCGCAGGATGGTGCTGGCCACGGTGAGGTGGCGGATCTCGTCGATGGCGGTGCCGCGCGAGATCTCCCCGGTTGCCGGGGACAGCGGGGTCCACTTGCGCTCGCTCAGCTCGGCGGCCGGGGCGAGCACGCCCTCGATGACGATGGCGAAGACGGCGACGCCGCCGGGGAAGTCGGCCTGGTCGCGGACGATGTCGAGGGTGAAGTCGACGACCGGGTCCAGGACCCGCTTGCGGTAGTCCGCGGCCATCTCGTCGATGTCCTTGAGGAGCGTGTCCGCGGGGTGGCCCAGCTCCACGAGGTGGTTGCGGAAGACGCGGGCGTGCCGGGCCTCGTCGATGAGCTGGGTGGCGTAGAACTCCATCTCGGGCACGCCGGGCGCGAGCGAGACGTAGTGGCCGAGAAGGCGCGTGGCGATCTCCTCGGACAGGCCGCGGAAGCCGAACTCCAGGACCAGCGCGTCGCGCAGCGGCCCGGGGGCCTTCAGGAAGTCGGGGACGGTCGCGTCCTCGTGGTGTCCGGTCTCGCCGCGGTCGCGCAGGGTGCCCTGGGCGACGGAGGTGAACCAGTAGGCCAGGTCGCAGTCGTCGGGCCCGAGGGTGAGCTCCTTCGCGCCGTCGAGTAAGCCGGGGGCCTTGTCCCAGTCGGCCTCGGGGGCCACAGAACCGGTCATGATGCCGAGGTCTCCTTCGTGGTGCGGGCGGGATGCAGGGCGCCGGCGACCAGGCCGCCCGCGTAGCTGAACAGCGGCGGGCCGCTCACGGCGGTGGCGCGCACGACGTGGCCGAGCAGCACCTCGCCGTCGCCCGCGCGGTGCGAGGAGTGCAGGCGGCACGTGTAGTGGGCGAGGGCTCCGGCGAGGCGCGGGGCGCCCGCGTAGGAGTCCGCCGTCCAGGACATGCCGTCGAACTGCGCGCTGCCGTCCGGCCGCGAGCTGTCCGCGAACCAGCGGGCCAGGTCGCTCTGGGTGCCGTCCAGTACGTTGACGACGAAGCGCCCCTCGGCCGCGGCGAGCCGCGCGAACGACGAGCCGGGCCGCAGCGCGACGCCGATCAGCAGCGGCTCGCGCGAGACCAGGGTGACCGTGCTGGCCGTGGTGCCGTGCGACTGCCCGGCGTGGTCGACGGTCAGCACCGACACGGGCGAGGCCAGGTGGTACAGCGCCCGGCGGCGCTCCGCCGGGTCCTGGCGCACCGGGCGGCGCAGCGGGGTGAGCGTGCTCATCGCAGCGCCTCCTCACGGGTACGGGCCGCCGGCTCCGGCAGCGGGACGATGTGGCCGACCGGCTCCGGCTCCTGGGCGTGGCCGGCCGGCTTGGGGTGGGCGATCCCGAGGTCGTCCAGGAGCCGCAGGTAGCCGCTCTGGCGCACCGGCTCGAAGGGCAGCGCGAACGACTTCATGAAGTTGCCGAACAGGGCCCGGTCGCCGAAGAGGTGGAAGGGCAGGACGAGCAGCGCCCACTCGGGACCGATCAGCCAGCACCACAGCGCGGCCACCGCGGCCTGCGTGATGAGGCTGTGCATCACGTTGTAGAGGACGTAGTACACCTTGGAGATCGGCTTGCCGCCGCTGCGCTTGAAGGCGATCGCGCCGGGGATGTAGCCGATCAGGTCGATGTAGAGGAAGAGGGCGAGGGCCGGGATCCAGCGGATCTCGCCGAGGTGCGCGATGAGCAGCCCGGTGGCGACCGCGAAGCCCACCAGGTACTCGGCGCGGTGCAGGGAGAACGTCTTCGGTGTCTCGAAGGGATTGGCCTGGTCCATGGTCAGCTCCTGGCAGAGGTCTCAGGCGCCGACGGCGGCGGGCTCGGAGAGCTCGATGCCGCCCGCTATGCGCGTGCCGGGGAACAGACCGGTCAGCGACCAGGCGACGGTCTCCTTGATGACCCGCTCGGCGATCGGGTCGAGGATGCCCTCCAGGCTCGGGATGCCGAAGTCGAAGTCGGCGTCGAAGCGCACCGCGACGTCGTCCCCGGCCTGCGTCAGCGCCCAGGTGCCGGTGAAGGAGTCGAAGTCGCCGTCTGACTGCTCGAAGCGGATCTCGCCCTCCTCCGGCAGGAAGACGTCGTCCTCGGTCCAGCGCAGCAGGCCGCTGCGGAAGTGCAGCTCCCAGCTGGAACTGCACCGGGCCTCGGGGAGGGTGGCGTGCACCGTGGTGGAGTTCACGTGGGGCGCCAGGTCGGGGTACTTCTCCCAGCGCATCACCGCGTCGAAGACCGTGGAGACCTGCTCCGCGGGGACCACTGCTTCCAGTTCTACGTGCCGCACGATCAGTTACCGCCTTCCGGCATGGTGGCCGCACCGCTGACGAGGTCGCGGGTGGCCAGGTCGAAGGAGTTGAGGAGGAACTCCACATCGGTGTCGCTGAGGACGGCGGGCGGCGTGAACCGCACCACCGAACTGCCGTTCATGGAGTGGTTGGCGACCACGCCGTGGTTGAAGAGCTCGATCAGCAGCTCGCCGGCGAGGCCCGCCTCGACGAGCTCCACGCCGATGAGCAGGCCCTGCCCGCGTACGTCGACGACGAGTTCGGGGATGTTGCGGTACGCGATCTCGGCGATCCGCGGCAGCAGCGCGGCGCCCAGGTCGGTGGCCCGGGTGACCAGGCGGTCCTCCTTCATGGCCCGCACCGCGCCCTGCACCGCGGCCATCAGGACGGGCTGCCCCGAGAAGGTGGCGGTGTGGATGTAGGGGTCCTTGTCGAAGGGGCGGAACGCCTTGCGGGTGGCGACGGCCGCGGAGACCGGGAGCACGCCGCCGCCGAGCGCCTTGCCGGCGAGCAGGACGTCGGGGCGTACGTCCTCGAAGTCGGCGCCCCACCACTCGCCGAGGCGGCCGAAGCCGGACTGGATCTCGTCCAGGATCAGGAAGCCGTCGTGCTCGCGGACCAGTTCCTCGACGCGCCTGAGGTAGCCCTTGGGCGGGATGATGACGCCGCCCTCGCCCTGGACGGGCTCCAGGATGACGCAGGTCTCGCCGGGGTGGGCGGCCAGTTCCGCCTCCAGGGCGTCGGTGTCACCGAACGGCAGGTGGTGGAAGTCGGGGATCAGCGGCCGGAACGGCTTCTGGTAGACCTCCTTCGCGGTGGCGGAGAGGGCGCCCAGGGTCTTGCCGTGGTAGCCGCCCGTCATGGAGACGGTCCGCTTGAAGCCGCCGGCGCGGGCCAGCTTCAGGCCGGTCTCCACGGCCTCGGCGCCCGAGAGACCGAAGTGCACGCGGTCCAGGCCCTGCGGCATGACGGAGACCAGGGCCTCGGCGGCGCGGGCCACCGTCGGTTCGAGGAGGATGCGGGTGGCGGTGGGGTGCGTGCGGAGCTGGCGCTCCACCTCCTCCATCACGATGGGGTGGCGGGCGCCCATGATGAACACGCCGTAGCCGCCCGCGTTGAGGAAGCGCTCCCCGTCGCTGGTGGTGAGCCAGGCGCCTTCGGAGGCCACCTCCATGTGGCTGCCGAACAGCTCGGCGAGGGTGGCCCGGCCCTTGCTGAGGTGGGCGCGGTACAGGCCGAGGACCTCCGCCTCGGTGTCGGCCGCGGCGGCCGTGCCTGCCGCGGCGGCCGGGTTTTCCTGGATTACGGTCACGGGTTACTCACTCCAAAGAAGCGGTGCGGACGGGTGCGGCGGTCAGGCGAGGACGAGCGGGCCCCCGTCGAAGTAGCGCAGCAGCGGTTCGGCGGCGGCGCCCCGGCCCGGCGGGTGGAAGGCGAGCGCGGTGGACGCGGCCGCCGCCTGGGCGTGGCCGGAGGAGCGGATGAAGTCCAGGCCGCCGAGGAGCTCCAGGGAGCGGGCGGTGATACGGGGCAGCGCGTTCTGCACGGCGTAGCGGGCGACGAGCACCCGGGCCACCGACGCCTCGTCGCCCGGCTCGGGGCCGACCGCGCGGGCCACGCCTTCGAGCAGTGCGAGGGCGGCCTCCAGTTCGACCGCGAGGGCGGCCCGCTCCTGGACGCTGCCGCGCTCGCGCTCCTGGACCTGCTCGACCAGGGCCGCGGCGCCGCCCAGGTATCCGGCGGTGATGAGCATCTCGAACCAGACGAACCCGGCGGTCTGGAGGTCGTCCAGGCGGCGCGGGTCGTCCGCCCCGGCGCGGACGACCATGTCCTTGGGGACGAAGACGTCCTCCAGGCGCACCTCGTCGCTCTCGGCGCCCGCCAGCAGTTCGTTGCCCCAGAAGGGGTGGACGCTCAGGCCCGGCGCGTCGGCGGGCACCAGGGCGAGCGCCAGTTCGGGGTCGCCCTCCAGGCCGTGGATGGCGATGCTCGCGGTGAGCATGCTCATCGACGCGGAGAGGCTGCACGGCTTCTTCGACCCGGAGAGGAGGTAGCCGCCCTCGACCGGGCGGGCGGTCACCGAGGGGGTGAGGATGTTCTGTTCGGTGCGGCCCTCGGCCCAGCCGGAGGCCATCACCAGCTGGTCCGGGACGGTCCGGCGCAGCAGGTCGTTCTGCGCGTCGGTGAGCCGGCCCTCGGCGACGGCCAGCGAGTACAGCATGGCGACGGTGAAGTGGTGCATGGACACGGCCGCGACGAGGGACGGCGAGAGGGAGCCGAGCGCCAGCTGGGTGTGGAGCGCGTCCAGCGGGCCGGCGCCGTGGCCGCCGTACTCCTCGGGTATCAGCAGGCCGACGCCGCCGTGGATGCGGAAGAGGTCGATGATCGGGCCGCCGGGTTTCTCCCGCTCGGCGTAGGGGATCTGCTCCAGTTCCTTGAGCAGGCCGGGGTGGTAGCGCTCGCAGACGGCCCGAGCGGCATCGAGGGAACGCACGTCACAACCTCCGTGGGTCGGGTGGGGTGGGGGCCGTCAGTCGTCGAAGGCGCCGAAGACCGCGTCGTAGGGGCTGACGTCGCGCGCGATGCTGACGCCCTGCACGTGGGAGGTCTTGAGCATGGGGTAGTTGGCCTCGCCGAAGGCGCCGCCGGTGCGGCCGGTGCCGCCGTGGCTCGGCAGGTACGGCAGGAACCCGATGTGGGAGTCGTTGACCTTCAGCAGGCCGCCGTTGACGACGCGGCGCACGAAGGTGTCGATGACGTGGTCGGAGCGCGACCAGAGGGAGTTGCGCAGCCCGTACTCGTTGGAGTTGACGAACCTCAGGAAGTCCTCCAGGAGGGCGTCGTCGTTGTCCGCCTCCGGCACGATGACCGGGATCAGCGGGAAGAACGTCTCCTCGCGTACGACGTCGTAGGTGCGGGCCCGGTCCAGGCCGTCGACGCGGACGACGGTGGGCTGGAGGAAGACACCCGTCTCCGAAGGCGTGCCGTCGAGCTCGGTGCGGTTGCCGCCGGTCACCAGTTCGGCGCCGTTGTCCAGGGCCTGCCGCAGCAGCCGGAAGAAGCGCTCGCTGCGGCGCACCGGGGAGAGCAGGACGTCCTCCTCCTCGGGGAAGCCCGGCTTGATGGCCTTGACCTGCTCCTTGACCTCGGCGATGAGCTGGTCGGCGACGGCCGGGTGCACCAGGACGTAGTTGGGCACCATGCAGATCTGGCCGGAGCCGAAGAACGACTCGGTGATGGCCTCGGCCGCCCACTTCACGTCGGCGTCCTTCCATACCACGATGCCGTCGTTGCCGGCCAGTTCGAGGATGGGCTTCTTGCCGTTGGCGACGCAGGCCTGCTCGAAGCGCAGGCCCTCCTGGCTGCCGCCGATGTAGAAGATGTCGTTGATCAGCGGGTCGGCGACCCAGCGGTCCAGGGTCTGCTTGGGGTTGGAGCACACCGCGTTCAGGACACCGGGCGGGGCGTCGAACTCCTCCAGGAGCGGGGCCACGATGTCCCGCAGCAGCCACATGGTGGACAGCGCGATGCTGCGCGGTGCCCGCACCACGACGGCGTTGCCGGCCATCAGGGCGAGGACGGAGAGCGCGGCGCTCGGCAGCGGGGCGTTCTGCGGCGGGTTGAAGGCCACCACGCCGTCCGGCTGGCGCTGGAGGATCAGCTTGCGGCCGCCGTACTCCTTCTCGACGCGCATCTGCTTCGTGTACCAGCGCAGGGAGCCGGGTGCGTAGATCTGGAGCAGGCAGCTCAGCTCCCAGCGGGCCAGTTTCACCGGGTGCGACTCGGCGACCAGCATGTCCAGGAACTCGTCCTGGTGCTTGATCAGCTCCTCGCGGAACCGGGTGCCGAGACGCATCCGCCGCTCCTGCGGGACGGCCGCCCAGTCCGGTGCCGCCGCCGCCGCGGCCTGGGTGGCCAGGTCGATGGCGGAGTCGTCGGCGATCGCGCAACGCCCCACCACGTACGGGTGGTTCGCCGCGTCGGATTCGGGGTCCTGCTCCAGCGTGCGCTTGAGGCTCACGCTCGTGAAGACGTCTTCCAGCAGGGAGCGCCCGCTGACGGTGTAGACCCACCCGTCACCCGCGACGTCCTTGCCCGCGATGTAGAGGTCATAGCTCTTGAGTCCGGAACGTGCCGGAGCACTTTCCTCCTGTATGGCGCCGCGCAGCATTATCAGCCTTTCGGGGTGGGGTTCTCCGAGTGGATTCCGATCTGGTGAGCTCTTGTTTCGAAGCATCTCGATCGTGGCAGCAGGATCTGACCTGCCGCTGACGCCGTACTGATTGCCGGTTCCGCACGGATTGAGCCAACCCTGTGGCGAGTACACCGAAGAAAGACTGAGCGGTGTGCGCATGGGGTACGCGCGCGACGTCAGTGAGGCGTCAGCAACCATTGCTTCCATGGCTCCATGTCTCCCCAACACATGACTCTTCAGCAATTCCGGGAACTGCCCCGGCCGGAACTCGCGGAAGAAATGGAGCAGCTTCTCGTCAGCCAGTTCAGGGCGAGCCTGCTCATGGACGAGACCGAGGAACTGCCGCTGGACATCAGCTACTTCGACCTCGGTCTCACCTCGCTGAAGCTCACGCAGATGAGGCAGACCCTCGAAGGCATCCTGGAACTCTCCATCAACGCCAACGTGCTCTTCAACGAGCCCACGGTCGGCCGGCTCCTCGACTATCTCGTCGACGCCGTGTCCGATCCGTCCCGCGCCGCCACCGGCGCGATACCCGGCAGCAACTGACCCGACAGGGACCGGACGAGAAGGAGACGCTCCATGCCGCACGAGGAATCAGAGAACAACCAGGTGTCCGGCCGGGCGCCCGAACCGATCGCGATCGTCGGCGTCGGCCTGCGATTCCCCGGCGGCAGCAATTCGCTCGACGAATTCGATGCCTTTCTGCGCGAGGGGCGCTCCGGTATCGGGCCCATTCCCGGCGACCGGTGGGACGTCGACGCCTTCACGCCGCAGGGCCCGGACGACAAGGGCAAGATCCACACCACGTCCGGCGGATTCCTCGACCGCATCGACCGGTTCGACGCGGCCTTCTTCAACATCTCCCCGAAGGAGGCCCAGTACATGGACCCCCAGCAGCGCATGCTGCTGGAGACCGCGTGGCAGGCCCTGGAGCACGCCAACATCGACCCCGCGCCGCTGCGCCGCGGCAACGGCGGCGTCTACATCGGCGCCAGCTCCATCGACTACGCCCTGGAGCTGGACTCCCTGCCGTACGAGGAACTGGACGGCCTGCTCGCCTCCGGCATCACCATGTTCCCGCTGTCGGGCCGCCTGTCGTACTTCCTCGGCTGGCGCGGCCCGAGCATGAGCATCGACACCGCCTGCTCGTCGTCGCTGGCCGCCCTGCACGTCGCCGTCCAGGGGCTGCGCGCCGGCGAGACCGACATCGCGCTGTGCGGCGGCGTCAACGCCCTGCACCACCCCCGCATCCCCGTCATGTTCTCCAACGCGCAGATGCTCTCCCCCGACGGGCAGTGCAAGACCTTCGACGAGTCCGCCGACGGCTACGCCCGCGCCGAGGGCTGCGGCATCCTCGTACTGAAGCGGCTCACGGACGCCACCCGCGACGGTGACACCGTCCTCGCCCTGGTCAAGGGCACCGCCGTCGGCCAGGACGGCGACAGCGCGGGCCTGACCGTGCCGAACGGCCCCGCCCAGGAGAAGGTCATCCGCAGCGCGCTCGCCGCCGCCGCGCTCGCCCCCGGGGACATCCAGTACGTGGAGGCGCACGGCACCGGCACCCCGCTCGGCGACCCCATCGAGTTCGGCGCCATCGGCGACACCTTCGCCGACTCGCACACCAAGAGCGACCCGCTGCTCGTCGGCTCCGTGAAGACCAACCTCGGCCACATGGAGCCCGCCTCCGGCATCGTCGGCGTCATCAAGGCGGTCCTCCAGATCAGATCCGCCACGATCTACCCGCACCTCAACCTCGACACCCCCTCCGGCCGCATCCCCTGGGACCTGTACCCGGTGCGCGTGCCCACCGCGTGCGAGCCGTGGAAGGCACCGGTCCGGCGCGCGGTCGTCAACAGCTTCGGCTTCGCGGGCACGATCGGCGCGGTCGTCCTGGAGCAGCCCCCGGCGGCGGTGACCGGCGACGCCGCGTCCGCCGAGGCGCCCGCGACCCCCCTGTTCACCCTCTCCGCCAAGACGGCGGCCGCCCTGAGCGAACAGATCGCGAACTACCGCCGACTGCTCGACACGGATCCCGCCCTGCCGGTCGACGCGCTCTGCCACACCGGCAACGTCGCCCGCACCCACCACCCCTACCGCCTCGCGGGCCCGGTCGCCGACCGCGCCGCCCTCACCAAGCTCCTGGACAAGGCCGCGGACCGCGACCACCAGGGCCCCGCGGGCATCCGCAAGGTCGCCTTCATGTTCAGCGGGCAGGGCGCGCAGTACGCGGGCATGGGCGCCCACCTGTACGAGGGCTTCCCGGTCTTCCGCCGGCACGTCGACGCGTGCGACCGCCTCTTCGCCGCCGAACTCGGCCGCTCCATACGCGACCTGGTCCTCGGCACCGCCGAGGACCCCGAGGCGATCGACCGCACCGAGTACACCCAGCCCGCCCTGTTCACCCTGGAGTACGCGCTCGCCCAGCTGTGGATGTCCTGGGGCGTGCGCCCGAACGTGCTGATCGGGCACAGCATCGGCGAGGCCGCGGCCGCCGCCGTCGCCGGGCTCTTCAGCCTCCCCGACGCCGTCACCCTGGTGGCCGCCCGCGCCCGCCTCATGCAGGCCGTACGCGCCAAGGGCGGCATGGCCGCGGTCACCGCCCCCGCCGAGGACGTCCTGCCGCTCCTCGAAGCCCACCCGGACCTGGCGCTCGCCGCGGCCAACGCCCCCGACCAGTGCGTGATCTCGGGCGGCGCCGAGGCGCTCGCCCAGGTCACCGCCGAGCTGACGGGCCAAGGCCTGCGCGTCGAACAGCTGGCCGTCTCGCACGCCTTCCACTCGCCGCTCATGGCCGAGGTCTACGACGACTTCCGCACCGCCCTGGACGCCGTCACCTTCCACGAGCCGGCCATCAGCCTGATCTCCAACGTCACCGGAAAGCTCGCGCGGTTCGCCGAGATCGGCACCCCCGAGTACTGGGTGCGGCACATCGGCGAGCCGGTGCAGTTCCTCGCGGGCATCCGCGCGGTCGCCAAGCGCGGCCGCCACGCCCTCGTCGAGATCGGTCCCTCCACCGCGCTCACCGCCCTCGCCCGGCGCTCGCTGCCCGTCGAGGACCACCTGTGGCTGGCCAGCCTGCGCCGCCGCGACCGGGGCGGCGACACCACGCTGCGGGCGCTCGCCGAGTACTACACCGCCGGCCTGCCGGTCTCCTGGTCCGGCTACCACGAGGGCCGTGCCGTGCCGGCCAAGGTGGCGCTGCCCACCTACGCCTTCCAGCGCAAGCGCTACTGGCTGCCCTCCGTCACCCCGCGCAGGGGCGGCGCCCAGGGCGGGGCGGCGCACCACCCGCTGCTCGGCACGGAGGTCGCGTGCGAAGGCGCGGCACGCGAGTTCACCGCGGAGTTCACCGTCGAGGAGCTCGGCGCCCTCGCCGACTTCGCCGACGGCGACCGTACGACGCTGCCCGCCGGCGCCTACGTCGACCTGCTGCTCGCGCTCCAGGACGCCGTGCACGGCCACACCCGCGCCGCCGTCCGCGAGCTGCGCATCGGCGAACCCCTCACCCTGAAGGCCGAGACGCCCCGCACCCTGACCACCCGGCTGCGGCCGCGCCCGGACGGCGGCGCCGACGTGACCGTCCTGACCGTCGCGGAGAAGACCGGCGAGGACGGGCCGCAGGAGCTGGTGCACGCGAGCGCCGTGCTCACCGCGGGGCAGGACCAGCAGGAGCCGGACCTCACCGGGCTCGTGACGGGCCCCGCCGCCCTGGAGAGCGACGCCGAGGACCTCTACACCGACCTCGCCTCGGTGGGCCGCCCGCACGGCCCGCGCGCCCGCGCCCTGGCCGCGGCGGCACGCCACCAAGGCGGCCTGTCCACCGCCGAGCTGGAGTGCCGCGGCACCACCGCCGTCGAACAGGTACCCGCCGGGCTGATCGAGGCCGCGCTGGAGGCCGCCGTCGTCCTCGACCCCGAGGGCCCGGTCTTCCTGCCCCGGGAGATCACGTCCGTACGCCACTTCAAGAAGCCCCGCGGCGCGCGGCTGAACGTCGTCGCCCGCGTCACCACGGAACAGGACCGGCGCCTCGCCGACATCCTCGTCCTGGAGAACGGCAGCCCCGTCCTCGAACTCGGCGGAGTCACCCTGGCCCGCCCCGAGGGCCCCGCCGGACAGCGGCAGTTCCTGCACCGCTCCGAGTGGGTGCGCCGCGCCCTGCCCGCCCTCGCCTCGGGCACCGCCCCCCGGCACGTCCTGCTCCTCGGCCGCCCCGAGGCCCCCGGCGCCTCCGGCGTCCCCGGCGGAAACGGGTTGCGTGTCACGCCCGTCGCGGACGCCGCCGCGCTCAAGACCGCCCTGGAGGACACCTCCGTCACCGACGTCTGCTGGAGCTGGCAGCCGCTGCCCGGCGCCATGTCCGCCGGGCTGTACCGCGCCGAGTGCGAGCACAACTACCGCGACCTGCTCGGCCTGCTCACGGTCCTGGACGCCGCCGCACAGCAGCGCCCGCCGCGGCTGTGGCTGGTCACCGAGGGCGCCCAGAAGCTGCCCGGCGACCGGCCCGGCGACGGCGCCCACCTCGGCGCCGCCACCCTGTGGGGCTTCGGCCGGGTCCTGCTCACCGAGTCCCCGCAGTACCGCGCGACCCTGGTCGACGTCGAGCCCGGGGGCGACCTGACGGCGCTGTTCGACGAGGTCCGCGCCGAGGCCCCCGGCGAGTTCCAGGTCGCGCACCGCGCCGGTGCCCGCCACGTCCGCAGGCTGCTGCCCGGCGACGCCGCCCGCACCTGGCCCGGCGGCTTCGCCCTGCGCACACCCGGGTCCGGGGACCTCTCCGACCTCTCCCTCGCGCCCGTCGACGACCGCGCGCCCGCCGCCGGTGAGGTCCAGGTGCGCGTCGCCTCGGTCGCCCTCACCGCCGAGGACGCCCGCGCCGCCCTGGACGGCGAACAGTCCGGCGGGGCCGGTCCCGTGCTCGGCTCACTGGCCGCGGGCACGGTCGTCGCGGCCGGCGCCGAGGCCGCGTTCCCCGCGGGCGACGAGGTGTACGTACGCCAGGACGGAGCCCTGCGCGCCCCCCTCACCGTGCCCGCCACCGCCGTGGCGCTCGCCCCCGGCGCGGCGCGCGGCGGGTCCCCGGCCTTCCGCCTGGAGGAGATCGGCGAGGCCCTGCGCACCGCCGCCTGCGGCTCCCGCGCCGAGGTGTGGGTGGACGTCCCCGGCGGCCCGGAGACGGCGCCCGCACCGGCCCGCGTCCGCCCGGACCGCACCTACCTCGTCACCGGCGGCCTCGGCGGCCTCGGCCTGGTCACCGCCCGCAAGCTCGTCGAACTCGGCGCACGCCACCTGACCCTGGTCAGCCGGAGCGGCCGGGCCACCGAGGAGGCGGCGCCGGTCCTCGCGGAGCTGTCGGAGCGGGCGGAGGTCGCCGTCGTACGCGCCGATGTGAGCGACGCCGAGGACGTGCGGCGCCTGGCCGCCGGCCTCGCGGCGGGACCCCACCCGGTGGGCGGCCTCGTGCACGCGGCCGGCTCCTTCGACAAGAAGCTGATCGCCGAGCTGACCTGGGAGTCCATCGACGCCCAGCTGGCCCCGAAGGCGTACGGCGCCTGGCTGCTGCACGAGGCCGCCGAGGAGCACTTCCCCGAGCTGGAGTTCTTCGTGACGTACTCCTCGATCGCCGCCGTCCTCGGCGGCGCGACGCAGGGGCACTACGCCGCCGCCAGCGCGGGGCTCGACGGGCTCGCCGAGTGGCGCGGCCTGCACGGGCTGCCCGGCCTCTCCGTCAACTGGGGCGCCTGGGCCAGGGTCGGCATGTCCGCCCGGCTCGACGAGCAGCTGGCCCAGGAGATCGACCGCAGCGGCGTCCGCTTCTTCTCGCCCACCAGGGCGCTGGACACCCTGGCCCGGCTCTGGCACCGGGCCGGCAGCCGCCGGGTGGTCGGCGAGTTCGACTGGGCCCGCTATGTGGCGGGCGGGGTCGTGGACGACGCCTTCTACGACCGCCTCGCCCGGCAGGACCAGGGCGGCGACGGCGGCACCGGCCTCGACCTCGCCGCGCTGAGCGCCCTGCCGAAGCCGGAGCGGACGGCCCTGATCGCCTCGGCCGTGCGCGAACAGGTCGCCGGGGCGCTGCACATGGACGATGACGACGACCTCGACCCGAACGCCGAGTTCGTCTCGCTCGGCCTGGACTCGCTGATGGCCCAGACCGTCAAGAGCGGCCTGGAGTCGCTGTTCCGGCTGCCGCTGCCCGCCTCGCTGACCTTCGACCACCCGACGGTCCGCCGGCTCACGGAGTTCCTCGACGGGCGCCTGGCCCCGGCCACCCAGCAGCACCCCTGACCGTCCCCGTACGACAACAGCCGCCCCCCACGGCACCCACGCACCTCACGACACCCACCGAGATGTCCCACGCAGCGGGGAGACCACAGTGAGAGACCACACCACCAGCGGCTGGACGCTGACCCGGAGCTCCAGGGCCCACGCGGGCGCCCGGCCGGAGCACGCCGCGATCATCTGCGAGGACCGCACCACGACGTACGGGAAGCTGCACCGGGACAGCAACCGCGCGGCCCACGCCCTGCGCGAGGCGGGGCTCGGGCGCGGCGACCGCGTGGCCTACCTGGGCCGCGAATCGGAGAACTACTACCTCACGATCCTCGCCTGTGCCAAGGCGGGCGCCGTCCTGGTCCCGGTCAACTGGCGCCTGACCCGGGACGAGATCGACCACATCCTGCGGGACTCGGGCGCCGCGCTCCTCTTCGTCGACGACGAGTTCTGGGAGACGGCGGACCGCGTCAAGCCGCAGCTCCCGCGGCTGCGCACCGTCGTACGGGTCGACGGCACCGACGGCGAGGGCGAACCGGCGCGCGGCACCGGGCTGCCCGCCTGGTACGCGAACCACCCCGACACCGACCTGGAGCCGGGCACCGGACCCGACGACGCCGTCGTGCAGATCTACACCAGCGGCACCACCGGCCTGCCCAAGGGCGCGGTCCTCGCCCACCGCAGCTTCTTCACGCTGCCCGCCGCGATGCGCGCGCACGGCGCGGACTGGCTCGACTGGCTGCCGGACGACGTCAGCCTGATCTCGCTGCCGGGCTTCGGCATCGCGGGCATCGGCTGGTTCATGCACACCTTCAACGCGGGCGGCACCAGCGTGGTGATGCCGCAGTTCATCCCGCAGGAGGCGGTGCGGCTGATCCGGGAGCACGGGGTCACGATCACCTTCGCGGCGCCCGCCATGCTCCAGATGATGATGGCCGAACGCGGCGCGGGCCCCGCCGCGTTCACCTCGATGCGCAAGATCGCCTACGGGGCGGCACCGATGTCCCCGACGCTGCTCGAACGCTGCCTGGAGGTGTTCGGCTGCGAGTTCGCCCAGATCTACGCCAGCACGGAGACCGGCAGCGTCGCGGTGTGCCTGCCGCCCGAGGCGCACCGCCCCGGCACGAGCCTCCTCGCCTCGGTCGGCAGGCCCTGCCCCGGCAACGAGGTGAAGGTCATCGGCCCGGACGGCGAGACGCTGCCGCCCGGCGAGACCGGCCAGATATGCGTGCGCACCCCGTCGAGGATGCTCGGCTACTGGAACCTCCCCGAGGCCACCGAGCGCACCCTGGTGGGGGAGTGGCTGCACATGGGCGACGCCGGCTACCTCGACGAGGACGGCTACGTCCACCTGCGGGACCGCATGAACGACACGATCATCGTGGCCGGGCAGAACATCTACCCCGCCGAGGTCGAGAAGGCGCTCGCCGCGCATCCGGCCGTCGCCGACGCCGCCGTGGTCGGACTGCCCGACCCGCACTGGGGCGAGGCGGTGCACGCCGTCGTCGTCCTGCGGCCGGGCGCCACCGTCAAGCCCCGCGAACTCCTCGTCGCGCTCCGCGGCCACCTCGCCGACTACAAGATCCCGAGCGACTTCCACTTCGCCGACGACCTGCCGCGCAACCCCTCGGGGAAGATCCTGCGCCGCGCCGTGCGGGAGCGGCTGACCGCCGAGGCGCCCGCGCCGGCCGAACGCCTCACGCTTCCCCTCCAGCGCCGCACCTCGGCGCGGGCGGCGTCCCTGCCGCCGCAGAGGCAGCCCATCTGACGTGCCGGCACCGCCGGCGCACAGCAACCTCCGCCACACGAAACGGAGTACCCCCATGCAGTCCTCAGCCGGGCCCCTTCGCATCGGCATCCTGCTGCCCACCCGGGAGCAGGCCATCAACGGCACCTACGCCGCCGCCCCGCTGCTCGACTTCGCCCGGCAGGCCGAGGCGCTCGGCTTCGACTCGCTGTGGGCGGGTGACTCGCTGACCGCCCGGCCGCGCCTGGACCCCCTCGTCGTGCTCTCGGCGGCCGCCGCGGCCACCGAGCGGATCACCGTCGGCACGGCCGCGTTCACGCCCGCCCTGCGCCACCCGCTGATCGGCTCCCACATGATCGCGAGCCTCGACCACGTGGCCGCCGGCCGGCTGGTCCTCGGGCTCGGCTCCGGCTTCCCGATGCCCGAGACCGAGGAGGAGTTCGCCTCCGTCGGGGCCTCCTTCGCCGGACGGGTGGGGCGGCTCGACGAGATCGCCGCGCTGTGGCGCACCGCCTGGCACTCCGGCGAGGAGGGCAACCCCTGCGACTTCGACGGCAGGTTCTGGCAGGCCGAACGCCTTGAGCGGCTGCCGAAGCCGGCCACGCCCGGCGGTCCGCCGCTCTGGCTGGCCGGCAGCGACACCCCCAAGGTGCTCGCCCGGGTCGCCGAGAAGTACGACGGCTGGCTGCCGTTCCTGCCCGACGCCGAGGCGTACGGCAGGGCCCGCGCCCGCATCGCCGAACTCGCCGAGGCGGCGGGCCGCACGCCGGACGCGGTCACCCCCGCGCTGTACGCGACGGTCACCGTCGACCGCGACGAGGCGGCGGCCAAGGCCGAACTGGAGCACTACATCGAGCACTACTACGGGCGCTCCCTGGAGCAGATGTCGGCCATCCAGGCCTACGGCTGGGGCAGCGCCGAGAGCTGCGCCGAGTGGCTGGGCGCCTATGTGCGGGCCGGCGCCCGCCACCTGGTCATCCGGATCGGATCGCTCGATCCGGAGCCGCAGCTGAAGGAGATCGCCGAGGTGCTGCTGCCCGCGCTGCGCGCCATCGGGAAGCAGACAACCGTTGGGAGAACACAGTCGTGACCACCGCCACCACCGCAGCCCTCGGCCAGGACATGTCCGCCGCGGGGGAGTGGTTCCACCCCGCCGAGCCGTCCGAGGACGCCTCCGTACGGCTGTTCATGCTGCCGCACGCGGGCAGCGGCGCCATCATCTACCGCGACTGGGAGCGGCTGCTGCCCGGCGACATCGCCCCGCAGGCGGTGACCCTGCCGGGCCGCCACAACCGGCGCGAGGAGGCCTCGTACGCCGACTGGGACCCGCTGCTCGACGCGCTCCACGAGGCCGTGCTCGACGACCTGGACGAGCGGCCCTTCGCGTTCTTCGGCCACTGCCTGGGCGCCCAGCTGGCGTTCCGGCTCACGATCCGCATGGAGGCGGAGAGCGGCCCCGCGCCGGTCCTCGTCGGCATGTCCGGCTGGTCGCCCGAGGGCTTCTTCCAGCCGACGGAGGAGCAGAGCCGGATGCCCGACCCCGAACTGGTCGAGTGGATCAAGAAGTTGGGTTCCTTCCCGGCGGAGATCTACGACAACCCGGAGATGCTCGCCCTCGTCGTCCCCGCGCTCCGCGCCGACCTGCGGGTCGCCGCCCAGTACGTCGACGACGGCGCGGGCACGGCCTGCCCGCTGGTCTCCTACGGCGGCGCCTCCGACCCGCTGATGGAGAGCCCGGACGCCATGGCGCACTGGGCCGGGCGCAGCCCCCGGTACCTGGGCCACAGCGAGTACCCCGGCGGCCACTTCTACATCGACAGCTACGCCGAGGCCGTCACCACGCATTTCGCCCAGCGGCTGCGGCGGCTCGTCGCCGCCGCCCGCTGAGCCAACGACTCAGGAAGGTCGGTCATGACCACCGAAGCGGAAATCAAGGGCGCGGCGGCACCACCGCTCGCGCCGGCGGCCGCGCCGCCGGACGAGGCCGCGGCGGCCAAGCCGTCCTACGGGGCGCTCCTGGTCGTCCTGGCCGGCCTCTTCGTCACCAACCTCGACTTCTTCATCGTCAACGTGGCGATCCCCTCGCTCCAGACGAACATGCACGCCACGGCGGCGGACATCCAGCTCATCGCCGTCACCTTCACCATCGGCCTGTCCGCGCTGCTGATCACCGGCGGCCGGCTCGGCGACATCTACGGACGGCGCAAGGTCTACTCGATCGGCGTGGCGGTCTTCACGCTCGCCTCGCTGGCCTGCGGCATCGCGCAGAACATGGCCGAACTGATCGTCGCCCGCGGCCTCCAGGGCGCGGCCGCCGCCCTGGTCATCCCGCAGGTGCTCGGCATCCTGACCACCACGTACTCGGGCAAGCACCGGGCCGTGGCGTTCAACGCGTACGGTGTGGCGCTCGGCGCGGCGGCGGTCTTCGGGCAGCTGATCGGCGGCCTGCTGATCAAGGCCGACGTCTTCGGCTGGGACTGGCGGACCATCTTTCTGATCAACGTGCCGATCGGTGTCCTCGTCCTCGTCCTGACCCCCAAGCTGGTGCCGGAGTCGAAGTCCGAGGGCCGCACCGGGCTCGACCTGACCGGCGTCCTGCTGGTCACCGCCGGGCTCACGGCCGTCGTGCTGCCGCTGGTGATCGGCCGCGAGGAGGGCTGGCCCGCCTGGACGTGGCTGTGCCTGGCGTCCGCGGTACCGCTGCTCGCCGCCTTCTGGGCCAGCCAGCGGCGGCTCGCGGCGCGCGGCAGGTCGCCGCTGGTGAGCCCGTCCCTCTTCCGGGACCGCGCGTTCGGCGTCGGGTCCGTCACCATCCTCGTCTACTTCTCGGTGATGGCCTCCTTCTTCCTGGTCCTCGCGCTCTACCTCCAGCAGGGGCACGGCACGTCGGCCCTGAAGTCGGGGCTGCTCTTCGTGCCGCTGGGGCTCGGCTTCTTCGTGGCCTCCGCGATGGCGCCCAAGTTCGCCGCGCGGCTGGGGCGCCAGGCGCTCGCGCTCGGCGCCCTGGTGGTGGCCGCGGGTGACGTCGCCTTCGCGCAGACCGCCGAGCGGCTCGGCACCACGGGCTCGGTCGGCTGGTGCATCCCCGCGATGGTGGTCTGCGGCTTCGGCATGGGCCTGGTGGTCGCCCCGCTCACCTCCCTCGTCCTGGAGGGCGTGGCGCCCTCGCACGCCGCGGCGGCCTCCGGGGTGTTCTCCACCGGGCAGGAGATGGGCAACGCGCTCGGCATCGCGGTCATCGGCGTGGTCTTCTTCGACCAGGTCGGGGAGCACCCGTCCGCGCAGGGCTACACCGACGGGTTCGGCTACAGCCTGTACGTCCAGGCCGGCATCTGCGTCCTGGTGGCGGTCCTGGTGCAGTTCCTGCCGCGCAAGGCCGACAAGGCCTGACCAAGCGCCCGGCGACGGGCGGTCCGAACGGCGGGGGGGCCCGCGGGGAAAAGGCCCGGGGCCCCCCCCCCGGGGCCCCGCGGGGGGCCCGGGCCCCCGGGGTCAGCCCCGTTTTCTGTGTGGGGGGGGAGGGGGGGGGGGGGGGCCGCGCGGGGGAGGCGGGGGGGGGGGGGGGGGGCGGGGGGTTGGGCGGCAGGGAGGAGAAGGAGAAACCACCACACACACACAAATAAGGGGGAAAGAG
>NZ_JAFEXF010000074.1 GCF_016905445.1 Streptomyces sp. G44 | reverse complement strand
CCCCGCTGCTGCCCGCCGGGGTGCCGGTGCTGCTCGCCCTGCTCGGTCTCCTCGCGGCGCGCCGCGGCCCCCGCCGGCCCCGCACGGCCACCCCCACGACCACTCACGGGAGCGCCTCGTGAACGCCACGCTCGCCTGTGTCCTCGTCCTCGCCGCGGGGACGTACGCCTTCCGGCTGGCCGGTCCCGTGCTGCACGGCCGGATCGAACTGCCCGCCCGCGTCCAGGAGTTGCTGACCGTCGGCGCCACCGTCCTGCTCGTCGCGCTGCTCGCCACGGGAGCGCTCACGCAGGGCCAGGAGTTCGCGGGCTGGGCGCGGCCCGCCGGTGTCGTGGTCGGCGGCGTCCTCGCCTGGCGCCGGGCGCCCTTCGCGGTGGTCGTGGTGGGCGCGGCGGCGGCGACGGGCCTGCTGCGGCTGGCGGGAGTGGCCTAGCCCGGAGCCCGCGCACCGGCGTCAGTGCCCGCACCGCCGTACAGCCCCTCCACCACCTCCGCGTACCGCTCCGTGACCGCCCGCCGGCGCACCTTCAGGCTCGGTGTGAGCAGGCCGCCCTCCACCGTGAAGTCCTCGTCGAGGACGGCGAACGCGCGCAGCCGGGCCGGGCGCGAGACCGTGGCGTTGGCGGCATCCACGGCCTCCTGGACGAGGGCGCGGACCCGGGGGTCGCGGGAGAGCGGCTCGGTCAGGGTCACGCCCTCGCGCGCGGCCCAGCCGGTGACCTCCTCCGTGTCCAGCGTGATGAGCGCCACCGGATGCGGGCGGCGGTCGCCGACCATCACGGCGCGGGAGACGAACCGCGAGCTCTGCACGGCGAGTTCGCTCAGCGACGGCGTGAGGTTCTTGCCCGCCGAGGTGATGATGAGGTCCTTCTTGCGGCCGGTGATCGTGAGGTAGCCGTCCGCGTCCAGCTCCCCCAGGTCGCCGGTGTGCAGCCAGCCCCCGTCGTCCAGAGCGGCGCGCGTGGCCTCGGGGTCGTTGTGGTAGCCGGGGAAGACCATGGGGCCGCGGGCGAGGACCTCGCCGTCCTCGGCGATGCGGATCTCGGCGCCGTCCACGGGCCGGCCGACGGTGCCGTACCGCACGGCTCCCGGCACGTTGAGGGTGAGGACCCCGGCCGACTCGGTCATGCCGTACCCCTCGAAGACGGGCACCCCGCAGGCCCGCAGGAAGTCGACGGTGTCCGGCGCGATGGGCGCGCCGCCGGTCAGCGCCCGCCTGACCCGGCCGCCGAGCGCCTGCCGGACCAGGCTGTAGAGGGCCTTGTCGGCCTCCTCGTAGGCGTCCCGCAGCTCGGGCGGCAAGGTGCCCTCGGCGGCCAGCACGCCGACGCGGACGGCCTCCTCGAACCGTTCGCGCCCGCCCTGGCGCGCCTCGGCGAGGGACAGCACGACCGAACGCACCTTCTCGAAGAGGCGGGGCACGGACGGCAGATGGGTGGGCCGCGCCTCGGCGAGTTCGGCCACGACGTCCTCGACGCGCCCGCCGAAGAAGGTCAGCTCGCCGCCCTGGAGGAGCGTCGTGAACTCGATGAGCTGGGCCAGGAGGTGGGCGAGCGGCAGGTAGAGGTACGTGGAGTCGCCGGGGCCGCCGTCGACGACCGGCACGGTGGCGCGCTGCACGGCGAGCAGGTTGCCGTGCGTGAGCAGGCAGCCCTTGGGGAGGCCGGTGGTGCCGGAGGTGTAGATGATGGTGGCCGGGTCCGCGGCCGTCCGCCCCCGCGCGCTCGCCAGGAGGGCTTCTTCCGGGGCGGCTGCACCGCCCGGTTCCGTCAGCGGCACCACGTGCCGCACGCCGGGCAGCCGCCCCTGCCCCCGCAGGCGTTCGGCCTTCGCCGTCTGCGTCTCGTCCTCGCAGAGCACCACCGCCGCGCCCGAGTCGTCCAGGACCCACGCGGCCTCGTCGTCACCGGCCGTCGGGTAGACCGGCACGACGACGGCGCCCGCCGCGAACGCGCCGAAGTGGGCGCACGTCCACTCCGGGCGGGTCTCCGAGAGGATCGCCACGCGGTCGCCGGGGCGGACGCCGAGCGCGATCAGGGCGCGGCCCACGCGGCGCGCGGCGTCCCGCAGACCGGTGTAGGAGAGCGTGGTCCACTCCCCCTCGCGCCGGTACCGCAGGGCGGGCAGCGTCCCGTACCGTCCGGCCGCCCACTCCGTCAACAGGCTCAGCGTCCGCGGCAGTTCGGACGCCGTCACGGGGTTGTTCCGCTCTTTCCGCGTCTCCTCCATGCGTACGACGCTAGGGAGCGCGTCCCGCGGGCGGGATGACCCGAAACGTCAGCGGCGCTGGCCTGGGCGCTCAGCGCGCCGGGCGCTACCGTCGTGTACATGGCCAGGCGGACGATCACCGTGCACCATGTGCGGGCCGTGCTGCGCGGCGCCGAACGGCACGGCCTGGACACCGTGCCGCTGCTGCGTCAGGCGCAGATCCCGCCGCTGCTCCTCGGCGACGACCGGGCCCGCGTCACGGCCCCGCAGTTCGCGCGGCTCTTCCGGGAGCTGTACCGCGCCACGCAGGACGAGTTCCTCGGCCTCGGCTCCGCCGTCAGCAGACCCGGCACCTTCGCCATGATGTGCCACGCCTCGCTGGGCTGCCCCGACCTCGGGGCGGCGGTGCGGCGCGGCGTCACCTTCTACGGGCTGTTCCCCGGCGGCCCCGACCTGACCCTGGAACGCCGGGGCACGGAAGCGGTGTTCGGCGTCCGCAGCGACCTCGAACAGGACTACTTCCTCGCCGAGTGCCTGGTCATCATCTGGCACCGCCTGTGCAGCTGGCTCGTCGGCCGCCGCATCCCGCTGCGCTGGGCGGAGTTCCGGCATCCGCCGCCCCCGCACCAGGACGAGTACGAGGTGCTGTTCGGCTGCCCCGTGCGGTTCGGGGCGGAGCGCACCGGCGCCGGGTTCCCCGCGCACTGGCTGGACGCGCCGCTGGTCAGGGACGAGGCGGCGCTAGACGAGATGCTGCGCCGCGCGCCCTTCGAGCTGCTCAGCCGCCGCGAGTACGGCACGACGGTCGCCGAACAGGTGGGCCGCGCCCTCGCGCGGTCCCTGCGTTCCTCGCCGCATCTGCCCTCGCTCGGCGAGATCGCGGCGCGGCTCGCGGTGAGCCCGGCGACGCTGCGCCGCCGCCTGGCCGAGGAGGCCACGTCGTACCAGCGGCTGAAGGACGCGGTGCGGCGGGACGCGGCGATCGCGGGCCTCGCGGAGGGCGGCGAGCCGATCGCCGAGCTCGCGGCGCGGCTCGGCTTCTCCGAGGACACGGCCTTCCACCGGGCGTTCCGCCGCTGGACGGGCACGACGCCGGGGGCGTACCGCGGCGGGACCGCGCCCACGGGCCGGGGCACGGCGGCTGCGAGCCGGGGTCAACGAAGCTGAGCGTCCCGGTCAGCCCTCTCCTTACCCACCGGTCACTACCGTCGTACGGCCAAGCCCCCCAAACCCCCAGCCCCCGCATACCGTTGGGAGAGCCGCATGCACATACGCACCCGCTGCCGGGCGTGGGCCGTGGTGGCCGCGCTCGGCCTGTCGGCCGTCGTCCCGCTCGGCACCGCCCACGCCGAGGAGCGCGCCCCGGCCGCCCCCGGCGACATCGTCCGCTCCGAGCCGAGCGGCTTCCACCCTCTGCCGGGCCAGCCGACGAACACCAAGGCCTGGAAGATCCACTACCGCTCGACCACGGCCACGGGCGCCCCCACCACCGTGTCCGGCACGGTCATCGTCCCGCAGGACGGCAGGAAGGGCCCGCGCCCCCTGATCACGTACGCCGTGGGGACGGTCGGCGTCGGCGACCACTGCGCGCCCAGCGCCAACTTCCCGAAGGGGACCGCGCTTGAGGCCAACCTCATCCAGCAGCTCACCCTGCGCGGCTGGGCCGTGGCCGTCACGGACTACGAGGGCCTCGGCACCCCCGGCGACCACACCTACACCGTGGGCCGCTCCGCCGGACACGCGATGCTGGACGCCGCCCGCGCCGCGATCCGCCTCCCGGAGGCGGGCCTCGGCGAGGACACCCCGGTCGGCATCATGGGCTACTCGCAGGGCGGCCAGGCCTCCTCGTGGGCGGCCGAGCTGCACGGTTCGTACGCCCCCGAACTCGACGTCAAGGGCACGGCGACCGGCGGCGTCCCCGGCGACCTGATGGAGGTGGCGGAGTTCAACGACGGTTCGTACGGCTCGGGCCTGATCTTCATGGCGGCGATCGGCCAGAACGCGGCCTTCCCCGAACTGCGGCTCGACTCCTACCTCAACCCGGCCGGCAAGGCGCTCCTCGGCGCCATGAGGAACAGCTGCGTGGCGGACGGCGCGGTGCTCGGCTCCTTCAAGACGATCGACTCGATGACCACGAAGAACCCGCTGGACGAGCCCGACTGGCGGCAGCGGCTGCGGGAGTCGCGGGTCGGCACGCACAAGCCGGCCGCGCCGGTCTACCTCTACCACGCGCTCGCCGACGAGCTGATCCCGTACGGCGTGGGCAAGCAGGTCCGCAAGGACTGGTGCGCGCGGGGCGCGGACGTGGAGTGGCACACGATCGCACTCGGCGAGCACGTCAGCGGCGTCATCACGCAGTCGCCGTCGGCGACACGGTGGCTGGCGGACCGCTTCGAGGGGAAGCCGTCACGCGGCAACTGCTAGCGCGCCACGCACCGTTGGGGCGGCCCCCTCTGCCGGGAGCCGCCCCTTGCCCGTGCCGGAAAAAGGAGTGGGCGGCACCGCCCCGCCCCTCATAGGATCTCGGGGTTCGTCCGACAGGACGTCGAGAAACCGGGGGGAATTCTCATCGTGCTCCTGGCACCCACCGCACTGACCCTGGCCATGCTGGCCCTGTTCGTCCTGGCGTTGAAGTCGTCCGACGAGGGGACCGCCCGGTGACCACGTCACGGCCCTTCGGCCGCCGCGGCCTCTATCACGGAGAACGGGGCCGCCTCCGTGAGAGGGGTGACGGAGGTGACGCGCAGACCCGCTCGGTCGCATACGTCCTCGAAGTCCCGGCGGGTGCGCTCCCGGCCGCCGACGTTCACCAGCATGTTGAGATCGCTCAGGTACGTGAGCGCGCCCTCGGTCAGGCCGGGCTCCGGCCCCGGGTCCACGACCTCGGGGAGCACCGGCTCCAGGATCAGGACGCGTCCGCCCGGGGGCAGCACCTCGCGGCAGTGGCCGAGGATCGTGACCGCCTGGTCGTCGGTCCAGTCGTGCAGGATGCTCTTGACCAGGTAGGCGTCCGCGCCCTTCGGCACCGAGTGGAAGAAGTCCCCGGCGACCACCGAGCAGCGGTCGCCGACCCCGTGCCGCCGCAGCGTCTCCGGGGCCTGGGCCAGCCCCTCCGCCGTGTCGTACAGGACACCGCTCAGCGCCGGGTGGGCGGCGAGCACCCCGGCCAGCAGCGTGCCGTCACCGCCGCCCACGTCGGCGACCACCGTGAACCGGCCGAAGTCGTACGCCCGGGGCAGCGCGGCGGCGGCCTCCCCGGCGGCCTGGCTCATCGCCGCGTTGAACTCCGCCGACAGCTCCGGGTGCCGGGCGAGGTGACTGAAGAAGTCCGTGCCGAAGACACCGTCGAAGGCGATGGCCCCCGTACGGACACTGCCGTCCAGACGCTCCCAGGCCCGCGTCAGCACCGGATCGGTGAACATCCGCACGAACGAGGTGAGCGAGTCGGCCCGGCCGGAGTCCAGGAGCGTGCCCGCAGGTGTCACGGAGAAGGTGCCGGACGCGTGCTCCCGCACCAGGCCGAGGCCGGCCAGGGCGCGCAGCAGCCGGGTCATGGCCTGCGGTTCGGCCCTCGCGTCGGCGGCGACGTCGGCGGCCGTGCGCGGCCCGTCGCCGATCAGCTCGACGACCCTCAGCCGGATCGCCGCGCGCAGGGTCTGCGCGGCCATGCTGCCGAACGCGATCCGGACGATGAGGTCGCGGTCGGCCATGTCTGGGTTCAGGTTCACCACGGGTACGTACCTTCCATGTCTCCGCTGGGGCTGCGGTGTCGGGCGGACACCCTCACCGTGGCCGACGCCGGCGGCCGTGTCTTGGACGAAAGTTCCGCGTGTCCACCGTTCCGGAGGAAGTCCGCGTACTGGCTGTCCGCTATGGGATCCTGCAAACGGAGGCGCTCACGCCCCGCGATTCATTGACCCTGATCGAGAAGATGCCGGGAGACCAATGAGCACCGAGAAACTTGCCCGGGGGCTCGTCGCCCCCACCCCCTGGTCCGACTTCCCCGCCCACGCCACCACCACCTGACATGAACACCGGCACCGGCGGCGACCACGACGCCGACCTGATCCGCGCCCTGCTCAAGGACCAGCACCCCGACCTCGCGGAGCTGGACGTCCGGCCGCCGGTCCGGGGCTGGGACAACGAAATGTGGCGGCTCGGCGGCGAGTTGGCGCTGCGGCTGCCCCGTACCGACCGCGCCCCCGAGCTGCTCCGCAAGGAGCACCGGTGGCTGCCGGGGCTGGCCGCGCAGTTGCCCCTGCCCGTGCCGACGCCCCTGCGCCTCGGGAAGCCGTCCGTCCTCTTCCCGCAGCCGTGGACCATCGTGAAGTGGCTGCGGGGCGAGCCCGCGGACCGTACGCCGATCGGCCACGCGTACGGCGACCGCGCGGCCGACACCCTCGCGGACTTCCTGCGGGCGCTGCACCTGCCCGCCCCGGCGGACGCCCCGTCGAACCCGTACCGGACCGCGCCGCTGGACACGCTCACCGAGGCGTTCGAGCGGCAGGTGCGGGAGGTCGCCGAAGACGTGCCGCCGGGTGTGCGGGCCGTGTGGGAGGACGCGGTGGCGGCGCCCGGCCCGCAGGGGCCGCCCGTGTGGCTGCACTGCGACCTGCACCCCGCCAACGTCGTCGTCACGGACGGCACCCTCTCCGGGGTGCTGGACTTCGGCGAGCTGTGCGCAGGCGACCCGGCGGTCGACCTCGCGGCGGCGTGGATGCTGCTCCCCCAGGGCCGGGCGGCCCGCTTCTTCTCGGCGTACGCGCACGCCGACGACGCGGCGGTCCGCCGCGCCCGGGGGCGGGCGATCCTGCACGCCCTCGCCCTGATCGGCATCGGCCGCGCCGGCGAACGCGGCCTGCCCGGCGGCAAGACCACGTGGGGTCGTGCGGGCCGGGCGGCGCTGGGCCGGGTCGTGGCGGACGGCTGACGGGACCTGCGGCCGGTCAGTCCCTCGGCAGCAGCCACGCGGCCAGGGCGGTGGTGGCGCACAGGGTGAGCCCCGCCACCAGGAGTCCGACGCGCATGCCCGGCAGGGAGAAGGTGTCACCGGCGCCCGCGAGGAGGGCGCCGAAGAGGGCCACGGACAGCGCGCCGCCGGTCTGGCGCAGGGAGTTGAGGAGCCCGGAGGCCGTGCCCGCGCGCTCGCCGGGAACGCTGTCGATGAGCTGCGCGGTGAGCGCGGGGACGGCGAGCGCGCCGCCGATGCCGGACGGGACGAGCAGGACGAGGACGAGCCACAGCGGGGTGTGCGCCGCGAGCGGCAGCAGGGCGAACATGGCCACGGCCAGCACCGCCTGCCCGATGACGACGACCCGGCGGCGGCCGACGCGCTCGGCGAGGCGGGGCGAGACGAGGTTCGTGCCGGTGACGAACGCGGCCAGCGGCACGAACATCAGGCCCGCCGTGACCCCCGACATGCCGCGCAACTGCTGGTAGTAGAGGCCGAGGAGGAACGTCACGCCGTAGAACCCGGCGTTGACCGCGAACCCGACCGCGAGGGCCACCGACACCTGCCGCTGCCGCAGCAGCCCCAGCGGGACCATGGGCGCGCGGTGCCGCTTCTCGGCGGTGTGGAAGGCGTACGCGGAGCCGGCGGCCACGGCGGCCGCGGCGAGGACGGACGGGTGCGTCCACCCCAGGTGCCCGCCCTCGATGACGGCGAACGCGAGCCCCGCGAGGGTCAGTACGGCACTCGCCTGCCCCACGAGGTCCAGCGGCGCCGGGCGGCGGGGTGAGCGGGCGGTACGGGCCAGGAGCGCCAGGATCACCGCGCCGACCGGCAGGTTGAGGAGGAAGACGGCGCGCCACCCGGCGGTCTCCGTCAGGATGCCGCCGAGCACCGGCCCGACCGCGACGGCCGCCGAGCCGCCCACCGTCCACAGCGCGATGGCACGGGCCCGGCGGCGCGGATCGTCGTACGCCTGGCGGATCAGGGCGAGCGAGGCGGGCATCACGATCGCGGCGGCCCCGCCCTGCGCGACGCGGGCGGCGATCAGCGAGCCGATGCCGGGCGCGAGGGCGCAGGCCAGCGAGGCGGCGGTGAAGAGCCCGACCCCCCACGCGTACGCCCGCCGCGCCCCCGCCCGGTCGGCGAGCGCCCCCGCGGAGAGCATCAGCGCGGCGAACATGAGCGTGTACGCGTCCACGACCCACTGGAGGCCCGCCATGCCGCCGTGCAGGGAGGCGCGGATGTCGGGCAGCGCGATGTTCACGGCCGTGACGTCGATGGTGATGACGGTGAAGCCGAGCAGGGACGCGAGCAGGGCGGCGGGCGACCCCGAGCGGCGAGAAGCGACGGAGGGGCCGGCCTCCGTACGTACCGGGCCCGGGACGGGCTTGAGCGTGACGGACATCGTGCTCCTACGGTGGGGCCCACTGCGGGGCGGACAGGGATGCGACGTGAGCGCGGGCGGGGACGGCCACCGGGGCCGCGGCCCGGCGGCGACGCGCCCCCTGGGCCCCGGTGGCCGTGCCGCCCGCGACAGCACCCACTCTCCGCCCGGCGCGCCCGGCGCGGCAGACCGCCGCGTTCCTGGCCCTGACACGGCCCCCCACGGCCACGGCCCGCCGAGGACAATGGACGGATGACGGACAGCACAGCGCACGCCACGGCCGTGACCACCGGCTCACGTACGGGCTCCAGCACGGGTACCGAGCTGGGCAGGTATCTCCGCGCCCGCCGCGCCCACGTCACCCCCGCCGAAGCGGGCCTCCCGGCGGGCACCGGACTGCGCCGCACGCCCGGCCTGCGCCGCGAGGAGCTGGCGACCCTCGCCGGGGTGAGCGTCGACTACTACACGCGCCTGGAGCGCGGCCGGGAGACGAACCCCTCCCCCGCCGTCATCGACGCCCTGGCCCGCGTGCTGCGGCTGACGGGCGACGCCCACGAGCGCCTGCACGAACTGGCCGAGCTGGCCTCGGGCCGCCTGACGGAACCGCACCCCACGGCCGACGACACGGTCCGCGCGTCCACCCTGCGCATGCTGGACGCGCTGGCCCCGCTGCCCGCGTACGTCACCAGCAGGCACAGCTACCTGCTGGCCGCCAACGCCCCCGCCAAGGCGCTGCTGCCCGGCCTGTGGGACTGGCCCGCCGAGCAGCGCAACCTCACCCGCTACCTCTTCCTGCACCCGGTGGGCCGCACGCTGTACCAGCCGTGGGAGGAGACGGTCGCCACGTCCGTCGCCCACCTGCGCGCGGTCGGCGGCACGGACCCGGACTCGCCCCGCCTGACGAACCTGGTCGGCGAACTGCTTCTGAAGTCCCCGGAGTTCGCCCGCATCTGGGAGCGCTACGACGTGCGCGAGCGCGGCGGCGGCACCAAGTCCTTCGCCCATCCGCGGGTCGGCGCGATGACGCTCACGTACGAGGTGCTGAAGCCGGCGAGGACGGGCGGCCAGCGCATGGTGGTCTACCAGGCGAAGCCGGGCTCCCCGGACGAGAAGGCCATGCTCGCGCTCACCCCTGCGGAGGGAACCGCCACGGAGTGATCCCCTGGCCGGGGGCTCACTCCTGCGCCTTCGGATCCACGGGACACGAACTGCCGCTCTGCGGCGTCTCGCCGTACAACAGGAATTCGTTCACCTTGTCGTGCACGCACGTGGACCCGAGATAACCCGTGTGCCCGTCCCCCTTGTTGTCCAGTACGACGGCCCGGGAGCCGAGCCGGCGCGCGGTCTCCTCCGTCCAGCGGTAGGGCGTCGCGGGGTCGCCGCGCGTGCCGACGAGCAGCAGCTTCGGCGTCTTCACGTCCCGTACGCGCTCACGGATGAAGTCGGTCCCGGGAGGCCGTCCGAAGCACAGCAGCACCGGCATCAGCATCGACTTGCCGAAGACGGGCGAGGCCTCCTCGAACTCCTCGCGGAGCCTGCCCACTTCCTTCTCTATGCGCGCGGCGTCGGGCCGGTCGGGATCGTCGGCGCAGTTCACGGCCATGAGGGCGGCGGACATGTTGTCCATGGGCACATCCTCACGCGGCCCCTCGGCGCCGCCCATGAGCCCACCACTCATCCGTATCAGCGCCCGCGGATCGCCGTCCGCGAGCAGCGCGCCGAGGGCCTGCGACAGCGCGGGCCAGGCCTGCCTGCTGTAGAGGGCCTGGCTGAGGACGCCGACGACGTCCTGCCCGGTGAACTCCTCGCCCTCCATGGACCGCAGCGGCATCTCGTCCATGTCCTGGATGAGCCTGACCATGCCGTCCCGGGCGGCCCGCGCGTCGGTGCCGAAGACGCAGCCGGGGTTGCCCGTGCACCATTCCAGGAAGTTGTCCAGGGCCGTCTGGCGCCCCTCGGCGGTCGCGAGGGACTGCTCGGCGACGGGTTCGGTGAGCGTGTCCACGCCGTCGAGGACCATCCGCCCGACCTTCTTCGGGAACTGGGCGGCGTAGACGGCGCCGAGACGCGTCCCGTACGAGAACCCCAGGTAGTTGAGCTTCTTGTCGCCGAGGGCCTGCCGCATGACGTCCAGGTCCCGGGAGACGTTCACGGTGCCCATGTGGGGCAGGACGGGCCCGGACCTGTCCTCGCACTCCTTGGCGGCCTTGCGCAGCTCGGCGAGCACGGCACCCGGATCGTCGGGGGCGCTGTCGCCGCTCTCCAGGGGATCGGTGCTCACGTCACCACAGCTGACGGGGTCGCTCTGCCCCACGCCGCGCGGGTCGAAGGAGACGACGTCGTAGTCCTTGCTGAGGAAGCCGAACTCCTTCTGCGACCCGGCGAGTGCGGAGACACCGGGCCCGCCGGGCCCGCCGAAGTTCAGCAGCAGGGATCCCCGCGGCTCACCGCTCGCACTGGACTTCATCCGGATCATGGCGACCTCGACGTCGCCGCCGCCCGGGTCGGCGTAGTCGACCGGTACGCGCACCTTCCCGCACCGCACGTCCTCGGCGTGCCCGGAGGCTTCCGCCATGGCCTCGGTCTCGCCCTTGCAGGCGGCCCACCTGATCTTCTGCGTGTAGTAGCGCGACAGGTCGGGCGACCGGCTCCGGTCGGTGTCGGCGCCCGACATCAGGCCCGGCACGCCCGCTCCCACGACGGCCAGCACGGCTATACCGGCGACTGCGCACGTTCCCCGCACGGCAACCAACCTCCCAGGGTCTCCCCCTCGCCCACCCTAAGGTCCCCCACGCCCCTCCGCCTCTCGCACACCGGGCACCCGTACGGGACGGGCCGGACGAAGACGGCCTAGGCCGGATCCCAGGTCCGCCCCTCCAGCATCCCCCCGAGCCCCGCCCAGGCGAAGTTCATGAGCGTCCCCGCCGCCTCCCCGGCGGAGACCGACGCGTCGGTACCGGCCCAGTCCGCCATCGCCTCCGCCGCCCCCACCAACGCCTGCGCGAGCCCCGCTACCTCCCGCTCCGGCAGCGCGGGATCCCCGTGGGCCTCCCGCGCCGCCGCCACGATCAACGACGTCACGAACGCCAGCACCTCCGCCCGCATCGCCGCGACCTCCGCCGCGAAGGGCTCCCCCTGCGTACGCGCCTGCCCGTGCAGCACCGCCCACCCGTCGGGCCGCTCCGCGGTGTGCGCGAAGAACGCCCGCAGTCCTTCCCACAGCTGCCGGTCGGCGGACGTCGCCCCGGCCTCGCCCACCCCGCCCCGCACCGCGCGGACGAGCGCGGCGGCCTCCCGCCGGACGCACGCGCCGAACAGCTCCTCCTTGGAGTTCAGATACAGGTACACCAGCGGCTTCGAGACCCCCGCAAGCTCCGCGATCTCGTCCATGGACGCGGCCCGGTACCCCCGCCGCCCGAAGATGCGCACCGCCGCGTCCAGCATCTGCTGCTCGCGCACGGCCCGCGGCATCCGCTTGTGCCGCCGCTTCTCGCCCACCCCGGCCCCCGCCTTCTCCCGCTCGCCGCCCGTTCACGGGTCAGCGTACGGTCACCGGAGAGGACCCCACGATTACCGGACCACCGGCCGCTCCCGGACACCGGACCCCGGACACGGAAAAGCCCTGCCCCGGATCAACTCCGGGGCAGGGATCTCCTGTTGGCGGTGCGGGGCGCGCCCGCGCCGCTCAGGCGGCGGCGGGCACCGAGGACCGCGTCGGCACCGCGTCCTCCACCGCGTCGATGTCGTCGAGCGGCGACGCCGAGGCGCTCTCGTACGCCTCCCGGTCGAGGATCTTCTCGCGGGCGGCGACGATCACCGGCACCAGCGCCTGACCGGCCACGTTGGTGGCGGTGCGCATCATGTCGACGACGGGGTCGATGGCCATGAGCAGGCCGACACCCTCCATCGGCAGCCCCAGCGTCGACAGGGTCAGCGTCAGCATGACGGTCGCGCCGGTCAGACCGGCCGTCGCCGCCGAACCCACCACCGACACGAAGGCGATGAGCAGGTACT
This sequence comes from Streptomyces sp. G44, assembly GCF_016905445.1. GTDB lineage: Bacteria > Actinomycetota > Actinomycetes > Streptomycetales > Streptomycetaceae > Streptomyces. The sequence goes on along the minus strand of NZ_JAFEXF010000074.1, from coordinate 18,963 downwards.
CCTTGACGCCGAGCTGCACGTCGAAGATCTGCGCGACGAAGATCGCGGCGATCGCCGGGTAGATCGCGGCGCAGCCGTCCATCTTCGTCGTGGCGCCGAAGGGCACCGCGAAGGACGCGTACTCCTTCGGGACGCCGAGCCGCTCGGTGACCTTCTGGGTGACCGGCATGGTGCCGACGGAGGAGCGGGAGACGAAGGCCAGCTGGATCGCGGGCCAGGCGCCCTTGAAGAACTGGACGGGGTTGACCTTGGCGACGAGGGCGAGCAGCAGCGGGTAGACGCCGAACAGCACCAGGGCGCAGCCGATGTAGATGTCCGCGGTGAACGTCGCGTACTTGCTGATGAGGTTCCAGCCGTAGTCCGCGATGGCGAAGCCGATGAGGCCGACGGTGCCGATCGGGGAGAGCTTGATGACCCACCACAGGGCCTTCTGGAGGAGCGCGAGGACGGACTCGCTCAGCTCCAGGATCGGCTGGGCCTTGTCCCCGATCTTCAGTACGGCGACACCGGCGACGGCGGCCATGAAGACGATCTGGAGGACGTTGAGATCGGTGAACGGCGTGATGACGTCCGTCGGGATGATCCCGGTGAGGAAGTCGAGCCAGGAACCGGCGTCCTCGGGGACCTTGCCGTCCTTGGGGGTGAGGCCGGTGCCGGAGCCGGGGTTGGTCAGCAGGCCGATGGTGAGGCCGATGCCCACCGCGATCAGCGAGGTGATCATGAACCACAGCAGGGTGCGGGTGGCCAGGCGGGCGGCGTTGTTGACCTTCCGCAGGTTGGTGATGGACACCAGGATCGCGAAGAAGACGAGCGGGGCCACCGCCAGCTTCAGCAGCCCGACGAAGGTGCCGCCCACCTTGTCCAGGGTGGTGACGAGCCAGGAGACGTCGTAGCTGCGGGCGATCCAGCCGAGTACGACACCGAGGACCAGACCGATGAGGATCTGCGCCCAGAAGGGGATCTTGAGGAAGTTGGGTATCCGGGAGCCCGAATCGGGCTTCTCGGTCTGGCCGGCCTTCTCGGCGGGCGTCGCGGAATTCGCGGACACGGACACACTCCGGTGGGGAAAAGCAGGGGAAAGTCAGGGAGGGGGCATACGGGAGCGGCGACCGCGAAGGGTCAGCGGCGCCACTGCATCGGGGGTCACGGTTCAGACGTGACAGGCCGCGGACATGCAGCGGCAGAGGTCGACATGCAGGCGCGCCACGAGCGGGACGCTCATGGCGTGGTGGTGCGCTGCTGCTGTCTTCATGTCGAACACGTTAACACTCGCGCTTTGAGAACATCAAAGGCCTTGTTTGAGGTAAGGGCCGGGCCGCGGCACCGCTGGGCCCCGAGCGGGCCCCGTCCCGGCCTCCGGAACGCACGAAACCCCGGTCCGGAGCGAGATGCTCCGGGCCGGGGCTCCGAGAAGAGTGTGACGGAGGTTACGACCGCTGGGCGCGTGCCAGGTCGTCCGCGGTGTCCTCCTGGGTGCGGTTCGCGTCCAGGCTGGCCTTGGCGCGGTCCACGCGCGCGACGACGTCCGCCGAGGCGCGGTCGCGCTCCTTGCGCAGCACCACGAAGCTGATGGGCGCCGAGACGACCAGCGCGAGCAGCAGGACCCACAGGAGGTTGGAGTCACCGAGGCCGCGCGGCAGCATCCCGGAGTAGACGAGGCCCCAGACGACCAGGAAGCAGCCCACGAAGATCCCGAGGCGCATCAGCGTGTAGCGGAGCATGTCAATCCACTCTTCCGTTCCGAAATGGGCCCGAGCTGGACGAGCCTCTCCAGTGAAGCATGGCGGAGCCCGCGCCCGGCAAGGGGGTCAGACCCGCATCGCCTGCGGCGTCTCCCGCAGCATCGGGTCGGGCCCCTCGTACTCGCGGATCGCCTCGTAGCGCGTGTTCCGCTCGACCGGGCGGAAGCCGGCCTCGCGGATCAGGTCGAGCAGGTCCTCGCGGGTCAGCTTGTTCGGCGTGCCGAAGTTGTCCGCGTCGTGCGTGATCTTGTACTCGACGACCGAACCGTCCATGTCGTCGGCGCCGTGCTGGAGCGCGAGCTGCGTGGTGTGCAGGCCGTGCATGACCCAGAAGACCTTGACGTGCGGGACGTTGTCGAAGAGGAGCCGCGAGACCGCGAAGGTTTTCAGGGCCTCGGCGCCGGACGCCATGGTGGTGCGCGCCTGGAGGCGGTTCCTGACCTTGCCGTCCTTCACGTCGACGAAGTCGTGCTGGTAGCGCAGCGGGATGAAGACCTGGAAGCCGTTCGTCTCGTCCTGGAGCTCGCGCAGCCGCAACACGTGGTCCACGCGGTGGCGCGGCTCCTCGATGTGGCCGTACAGCATCGTGCACGGGGTCTTCAGACCCTTCTCGTGCGCGAGGCGGTGGATGCGCGACCAGTCCTCCCAGTGGGTGCGGTGGTCGACGATGTGCTGCCGCACCTCCCAGTCGAAGATCTCCGCGCCGCCGCCGGTCAGCGACTCCAGGCCCGCCTCGATCAGCTCGTCCAGGATGTCGGAGGCCGACATGCCGGAGATGGTCTCGAAGTGGTGGATCTCCGTGGCCGTGAAGGCCTTCAGGGAGACGTTCGGGAGCGCCTTCTTCAGCTCGCTCAGCGAGCGCGGGTAGTAGCGCCACGGCAGGTTCGGGTGCAGGCCGTTGACGATGTGCAGCTCGGTGAGGTTCTCGCCCTCCATCGCCTTGGCGAGGCGGACGGCCTCCTCGATGCGCATCGTGTACGCGTCCTTCTCGCCCGGCTTGCGCTGGAACGAGCAGTACGCGCACGACGCGGTGCACACGTTCGTCATGTTGAGGTGGCGGTTGACGTTGAAGTGCACGACGTCGCCGTTCTTGCGCGTGCGCACCTCGTGGGCCAGGCCACCGAGCCAGGCGAGGTCGTCCGACTCGTAGAGCGCGATGCCGTCCTCGCGGGACAGCCGCTCGCCGTCCCGGACCTTCTGCTCCAGCTCGCGCTTGAGACCTGCGTCCATGCCCTCGCCCTCACCTCTCCAGCGACCTACGACAAACTCCCGCCAACCGTACGCCCCCGCCCCCGCTCACTCTTCCTCGGGCAGCTCCCCGACCCGGTTCTCCCACTTGGTGGAGAGCACGATCGTGGTACGCGTCCGGGAGACGCCCCGCGTGCCACTGAGTCTGCGGATCGTCTTCTCCAGGCCGTCCACGTCGCTCGCCCTGATCTTGAGCATGTACGAGTCGTCGCCCGCGATGAACCAGCAGTCCTCGATCTCGTGCAGGTCCTTCAGGCGCCGCGCCACGTCCTCGTGGTCGGCGGCGTCGGAGAGCGAGATGCCGATGAGGGCGGTGACGCCGAGGCCGAGCGAGGCCGAGTCGACGGTCGCGCGGTAGCCGGTGATCACACCGGCCGCTTCGAGGCGGTTGATCCGGTCCGTGACGCTGGGCCCGGAGAGGCCCACGAGCCGCCCCAGTTCGGCGTACGAGGCGCGGCCGTTCTCCCGCAGGGCCTGGATGAGCTGCCTGTCCACGGCGTCCATAGGTGCGATGCCTTTCATTATTCAGCGATACCGCGAGTCTATGTGTAGAATCTAAGGCGCAACAGGGCTTACACCCTGCGAATCTTTCTCAATCTCAGCAGATCAACGACGATCCTTCAGGAGTGAGTCACCGTGTACTCGATCGAGATGGCCTACGCCCGGATGCGCGAGCTTCAGGACATGGCCAACCGCTCGCGTGCGAATGCCGCGGCGCCGCGCAGGGCCGCCAAGAAGGCTCGGGGCGCCAAGAAGCGGTAGTACCGCCTTCGGGGCGCTCACTCTCCACCGGAAGCGCCCCCCAGCTCCCCTTTCCACCGGCGGTACAGCTGGTGCGGCACATCCGCCGCGTCCAGCACCCGCCCGGCGACGAAGTCCACCAGATCCTGGATGTGCGTCGCCCCCGCGTAGAACGCCGGAGAGGCGGGCAGCACGCTCGCGCCCGCCTCGTCCAGGCTCACCAAGTGCTTGAGCGTCTGGCCGTTCAGCGGCGTCTCGCGCACACAGACCACCAGCCGCCGGCCCTCCTTGAGCGTCACGCTCGCCGTCCGCTGGAGCAGGTCCTTCGACAGACCGAGCGCCACCCCGGCCACGCACGCCGTCGACGCCGGCACGATCAGCATCCCCCGCGTCGCGTACGACCCCGAGGACGGGCCCGCCGCCAGATCACCGGCCGCCCAGTACCGCACGTCGGCCAGGGCCTCCGGCGGCACGTCGAAGGTGTCCGGCTTGCCGTCCGCGCCGCGCGCGAGCCACTGCCGCAGGTCGTCCCGCCAGTGCGCGTCCCGGAACGAGATGCCCGTCTCGTCGAGCAGCGTCAGCCGCGAGGCCCGCGAAACGACGAGGTCCACGCCCTGCCCGGCCGCGAGCAGCGCGCGCAGCACGGCGGCGGCGTACGGGGTCCCGGAGGCACCCGACACCCCCACGATCCAAGGCCTACGCTCCGTATCTCCTGGGTTCACGCTGTGAAGCCTACCCATGGAGGTTTCACACGGTGAGCCCGCGTACGAGCAGATCGAGCAGCGCGCACGCGAACAGGGCGATCCCGATGAAACCGTTCACCTGGAAGAAGGCCCGGTTCAGGCGCGACAGGTCACGCGGCTTCACGATCGAGTGCTCGTACACGAAAGCGCCCGCGACGACCGCGAGGCCGATCCAGAAGAAGACGTCCGCGTCCGTGGCGACGGCGTACCAGACCAACAGCGCCGTGGTCACCAGGTGGCAGCCGCGCGCGCCCCAGATGGCGGCCGGGATGCCGAACCGCGCGGGCACCGACTTCACGCCGACCTCGCGGTCCGTCTCCACGTCCTGGCAGGCGTAGATCAGGTCGAAGCCGCCGATCCAGACGCCGACCGCGAGCCCGAGGACGACCGCCTGCCACGACCACTCGCCGGTGACCGCGATCCAGGCGCCGACCGGTCCCATCGCCTGGGCGAGGCCGAGGATCGCCTGCGGGAAGTTCGTGAACCGCTTGCCGTAGGGATAGACGACCATCGGGATCACCGCGATGGGCGCGAGCGCCAGGCAGAGCGGGTTGAGCAGGGCGGCGGCGCCGAGGAAGACGGCGAGCGCTATCAGCGCGCCCGTCCACGCGGACTTCACCGACACGGCGCCGGTGACGAGCTCGCGGTGGGCGGTGCGCGGGTTGCGGGCGTCGATCTCGCGGTCGATGATCCGGTTCGCCGCCATGGCGAAGGTCCGCAGGCCCACCATGCAGACGGTCACGAGGAGCAGCCGCACCCAGTGGATGTTCCCGTCCAGCCGGTACATCGCGGTCAGCGCGGCGATGTAGGCGAAGGGCAGCGCGAACACGGAGTGCTCGATCATGACGAGCCGCAGGAACGCCTTGGTCCTGCCCTGCTGCCGCGGGAGCGCGGCGGAGGCCGAGGTCACAGTCCGTACTCCTTCCAGCGACGGTCCACCTTCGAGGCGGTCTCCGGGTCGGACACGACCATCTCCGGCCAGCCGCCGTCCCGCGTGTACCCCTCCTCGGGCAGCTTGCGTGTGGCGTCGATGCCCGCCTTGCCGCCCCAGAACTGCTGGTAGGAGGCGTGGTCGAGGTGGTCGACGGGGCCTTCGACGACGGTGAGGTCGCGGGCGTAGTCGGTGTTGCCGAGGGCCCGCCAGGACACCTCGTGCAGGTCGTGGACGTCACAGTCCTTGTCCACCACGACGATCAGCTTCGTCAGCGACATCATGTGCGCGCCCCAGATGGCGTGCATGACCTTCTGCGCGTGCTTCGGGTACTTCTTGTCGATCGAGACGATCGCGCAGTTGTGGAAGCCGCCCGACTCCGGCAGGTGGTAGTCGACGATGTCCGGCACGATCACCTTGAGCAGCGGCAGGAAGAAGCGCTCGGTGGCGCGGCCGAGCGGGCCGTCCTCCGTCGGCGGGCGGCCGACCACGATCGACTGGAGCAGCGGACGCCTGCGCATCGTCACGCAGTCGATCGTCAGTGCGGGGAACGGTTCCTGCGGCGTGTAGAAGCCGGTGTGGTCGCCGAAGGGGCCCTCGGGCAACATCTGGCCCGGCTCCAGCCAGCCCTCGATGACGACCTCGGCGTGCGCGGGCACCTGGAGCGGGACCGTCTTGCAGTCGACCATCTCCACGCGCCTGCCCTGGATGAACCCGGCCAGCATGTACTCGTCCATGTCCCCGGGGAGCGGGGCCGTCGAGGCGTACGTGACGGCAGGCGGGCAGCCGAAGGCGATCGCGACGGGCAGCTTCTCGCCCCGGCGGGCGGCCACCTGGTAGTGGTTGCGGCTGTCCTTGTGGATCTGCCAGTGCATGCCGATGGTGCGCTTGTCGTGGCGCTGGAGTCGGTACAGGCCGAGGTTGCGCACCCCGGTGTCGGGGTCCTTGGTGTGGGTCAGGCCGAGGTTGAAGAACGAGCCGCCGTCCTCGGGCCAGGTGAAGAGCGCGGGCAGCCGCTCCAGGTCCACGTCGTCGCCGGTGAGGACGGTCTCCTGCACGGGCGCGTGCTCCGCCTTCACCTTCTTCGGCGGTACGTGCGTCATCGCGCCGAGCTTGCCGAACGCCTCCCGCACCCCGACGAAGCCGTGCGGCAGCTCCGGCTTGAGGAGGCCGCCGATCTTCTCGCTGATCTCGCCGTACGACTTCAGGCCGAGCGCCTTCAGCAGGCGGCGGTCCGTCCCGTACACGTTCATCGCCAGGGGCATCGCTGAGCCCTTGACGTTCTCGAAGAGGAGCGCGGGGCCGCCGGCCTTCTGCACCCGGTCGACGATCTCACCGACCTCCAGGTACGGGTCGACCTCGGCCTTGATGCGCTTGAGATCGCCCTCGCGCTCCAGTGCGCGGAGCAGGGAGCGAAGATCGTCGTAAGCCATGCGTTCCAGTATCCGGCACCGGTTACCCTGGCCCCGTCACCGGGGGGCTCGCCCGCCTCTCGCCGTCGCCACTTGGGGGATCGCGCCACCATGCTCAGGTATCTGCCGTTCCTGCTGGTCCTGGCGGTGTGGATCTACGCCTTCATCGACGTCCTGAACACTCCGGAGAAGGACGTCAGGCACCTGCCCAAGGTGGTGTGGGTCATCATCGTGCTCCTCTTCGGCGAGGTGCTGCTCGGCCCGGTCGCCTGGTTCGCCACCGGCAAGGTGCGGCACGCTCCCGGGGCGTCCGGCGGCGCGGGGCGCTCCCGCGGCCGCACCCGATGGGTGGCGCCCGACGACAACCCGGAGTTCCTGAAGTCCCTCAAGGACGAGGACCCCGACGACGACGGGAAGAAGCGGGACAAGGGCACCGAGGGCTGACGGGCCGTGGAACCGCGGCCCGGCGGCCCCGTGCCCGGGTTTCCGGAGGGGTCAGTCGTCCCGTAGCACCAGCGCGAGGAGCCCCGGGAAGCGGGCCTCGAACTCCGCGCGGCGCAGCCGGTTGACGCGCCGGGCGCCCTCGTCGCGCTGCTCGACCAGGCCCGCCGCGCGCAGCGTCGCGAAGTGATGGCTCAGGGCGGCCTTGCCGACGGAGACGTCGAAGCTGCCGCAGGCCCGCGTCCAGTCGCCGGACCCCGCCAACTCCCGTACCAGGTGGAGCCGTACGGGATCGGCGAGCGCCGCGAGCGCGGTCTGCACGGAGACGTCCTCGGGGTGCGTGTGCACCGGTTCCGCACGGTGACCGGCCATGGTCCTCAAGCCTTCCGCCTTGCCGAGTGTTCGACGAAAACCATACACTCCCGAGTGTTCGCTTTCCGTTGAACACTTTTCGGTGAAAGGTGCTCCATCATGCGCACGATCCAGTTCCAGCGGTACGGCGGGCCCGAGGTCCTGGAGGTCAGGGAGGCCGAGGCTCCCGACCCGGGCCCCGGCCAGGTCACCGTCGACGTCGCCTACACCGGTGTGAACTTCGCCGACCTCAAGGCCCGCTCCGACGGCTACCGCGTGCCCGCCCTGCCCCACGTCCCCGGCATCGAGGTCTCCGGACGGGTCCGCGCGGTCGGCGCGGGCGTCGCCGGGCTCCGGCCCGGCCAGGAGGTGGCCGCGCTCACCGGGAGCGGCGCCTACGCGGAGGTCGCCGTCGCCGACGCCGCCGCCGTCTTCGCACTCCCCGAGGGCGTGGACCTGCGCACCGCGGCGACCCTGCCGACCGTGCTGCCGACGGCGCACGCCCTGGTCCACGAGGTGGGCCGCCTCACGGCCGGGGAGAGCGTGCTCGTGCAGGGGGCCGCGGGCGGCGTGGGCACCGTCGTCGGACAGGTGGCGAAGGCGGCGGGCGCCACGGTGTACGGCGTGGTGTCCGGCCCGGCCAAGGCCGAGTACGCCCTGAAGCACGGCTACGACGAGGTCTTCGTCGGCGACACCTTCGCGGCCGACGCGCGCCGGGCGACCGGTGGCCGCGGTGTCGACCTCGCTCTCGACCCGGTCGGCGGCGACACCTTCCGGCAGTCACTGGCCGCCCTCGCGGCCTTCGGACGGCTGGTCTCCTTCGGCAACGCGAGCGGCGCCGAGCCGTGGCGGGTGGGCCAGCCCGAGCTGTTCCCCGGGGCGCACACGGTCTCGGCGTTCTCCGTCCTCACCCTGGCCCAGAGCGACCCCGGGGCGCTGCGCGCCCTGGCCGGGCGCGCCTTCCGGCTGGTCGCCGACGGCACGGTGGCCCTGCCGGTGACCGCCGAGTTCCCGCTGGCCGATGCGGCCGAGGCGCACCGGCTGATGGGCGGGCGGACCACGACGGGGAAGCTGCTGCTGCGGGTCAGTCCGTAGCGGCGTAGGTCTCGCGCAGTTGCCGCCAGCGGTCGAGGTTCCACGTCGACCAGTCCTTGGGGCGGCCGTCGAGCGCCTCCGCGAGGAACTCGAAGTGGTGGTGCCAGCCGGCGAGGCAGTCGAGCCGCAGCGCGTCGTCGCCGTCGAACTCGTTGGTGAAGCGCAGCGTGGTGCCCAGGTGCCGGACCGCGGGTTCCAGGTGGAAGCGGCACCGGCCGTGCAGGTCGATGGTGTATTCGGCGACGACGTCCGGGTCCCAGGCGGTGATGCGCCCGGAGTGCACGGCGTCCGGCTCGCCGTTGAGCCAGCGCAGCGTGACGGCGCCGTCGAGCCGCGGTTCGAACACGTCGGCGGCGGCCAGCCACCCCGGCAGCCCCTCGGGGGTGGCCACCGCCGCCCAGACGTTCTCCACGGGGTGGGGAAGGCTCAGCTCGTAGTGGAGGTGCTGGGTGGTGCCCTCGGTCCGGCTGGTGCCCTGCCCGATCGTCTCGGTCATGACACCAGCCTGGCCCCGCGCGGCCCGTCCCGCACCCCTGGCGCGCGTACGGCGGGTCAGACCCCGGCGTACGAGTGCTTGCCGGTGACGAAGATGTTGACGCCGTAGTAGTTGAACAGCCAGCAGGCGAAGGCGATCAGCGCCAGGTAGGCGGCCTTGCGGCCCTTCCAGCCGGCCGTCGCGCGGGCGTGCAGGTAGCCGGCGTACGCAACCCAGGTGATGAAGGACCAGACCTCCTTGGGGTCCCAGCCCCAGTAGCGGCCCCAGGCGTCGCCCGCCCAGATCGCGCCCGCGATGATCGTGAACGTCCACAGCGGGAAGATCGCGGCGTTCAGGCGGTACGAGAACTTGTCCAGGGAGGCCGCTGCGGGCAGCCGCTCCATCACGGACGTGGCGAACCTGCCGGGCTGTCCGCCGTTCTGGAGCTTCGTCTCGTAGCTGTCGCGGAAGAGGTAGAGCATCGTCGCGACGAAGCCGACGTAGAAGACCGCGCCGCAGAAGATCGCCGTGGAGACGTGGATCCACAGCCAGTACGAGTGCAGGGCCGGGACCAGCTGGTCGCTGGAGGTGTACAGGACCGTGACGGCGAGCCCGAGGTCGAGCAGGATCGTCGTCACCAGGGGCAGGCCGAGCCAGGCGATGTTCTTCTTCAGCGCCAGCAGGACCAGGTACACGCCGACGGCGACGGTGGAGAAGGTGATGCTGAACTCGTACATGTTGCCCCACGGCGCACGCTGCACCGACAGGGCGCGGGTGAGGACACCGCCGAACTCCAGCAGGAACGCCAGCACGGTCAGCGAGACCGCGATGCGGCCGTACAGATCGCCCTTCTCGTCGCCCGCCGCGGCGCCGGGCCCGTCCGGCACGTCGCGCGCCCCGGTGACGGAGCGCGTGACGACCTTCGGGCGCTCCAGGGTGGCGGTGGCGCCCTTCGTCCGGGCGGCGACCGCGGGTGCCGCGGCCTCTGCCTTGCCCGCGGTGAGCGCGGCGGCGGTGCGGGCGACCTTGCTGCGGCTGCCGAAGAGCCACTCCGCCATGTGCGCGAAGAAGGCCAGGAGGTAGACGGCCATCGCGGAGTAGATCAGCACGTTGCTGATGTGCGCGAGGTCCTCGTTGGGTTCGGCGGCCAGGGTGGTGGCGAGATTCACTTCTCAGCCCCTTCGGCAGGTACTTCGGCGGGCTCGGAGTCGGAGGCGGAGGCGGTGTGGGCGTCCGGCTCGGGGTCGGGCGCGCTCGGCGCCCTGTCAGGCGCGCTGGGCGCCTTCTCGTGCAGGTGGGCGGCGAGGTCGGACAGTTCCTCGGGGAGCTTCGCGGACTCGCTGCGGCCGAGGCCCGCCATCTCAACGACCGTGACGCCGTCGGCACCCCTGACCGCCCGCACCCACACGCGGCGGCGCTGGATGAACAGCGAGCCGGCGAGGCCCGCGATCGCGGCGAGCGCGCCGGCCAGCGCCCACCCGGAGCCGGGCTCCTGCGAGATCTGGAAGGTCGCCCACTCCTTGAGGTCCTTCTCGAAGGTGATCGAACCCGCGCCGTTCGGCAGCTTCATGGTCTCACCGGGCAGCAGCCGCTTCTTGAACAGCTCGCCCCGGGAGTCCTTGAACTTCTTCATCTTCCGGGTGTCGAGCTGGTACACGTTCTGCGGGACACCGGAGTCGACGCCCAGGCTGCCGTGGTACGCGGACAGCGCGAGCACCGGGAAGTCGGGGGCGGGGAACTGCGAGAACATCTGCCCCTTGCCCTCGCCCGCGAAGGTCGGCACGAAGAAGGCGTTGAAGCCCAGCTGCTCCTTGACGCCGCTCTTGTTCCTGTAGCCGTCCAGGACCTTGATGGCGCCGGTCGCGGTGCCGTTCTGGTCGATGGGCAGCAGCGGGACGGCGGCCTCGTAGACCACCTTGCCCTCGGGGTCGCGGACGGTGACCTGGGGGGCGTAGCCGTGGCCGATGAGGTAGACCTTCGAGCCGTCGACCTCCAGCGGCTCGTTGACCTCGATGGACTTCTTCTTCTCGGGGCCGTCGGCGCCCTCGCTGTAGGTGACGTCGGCCCGGTAGGTGCGGGGTGTGCCGCGGTTGGGGCCCGTCTTCTCGTACGTGCCCTTGAAGTCGTCGAGCCTGAAGTGGAACGGCGCCAGGTCGTCGGTGTCGAAGAGGCTGCCGGACTTGAAGTCGTCGTACTGGGAGAGCGTGTTGGAGAAGCCGTCGCCCTCCATGACCAGCTTGCCGCCCTCGGACTTCAGGAGCTGTCCGGCGGCGAAGGCGATCAGCATCACGATCAGCGCGATGTGGAAGATCAGGTTCCCGGCCTCGCGCAGATAGCCCTTCTCGGCGGCGACCGACCCGGCGGCGGTGTGCGCGCGGAAGCGGCGCTGCCCGAGCAGCGCGAGCGCGGCCTCGTGGACCTGCTCGGGCTCGGCGGCGGTGCGCCACGTCGTGTACGCGGGCAGCCGCGTCAGCTTCTTGGGGGCGCCCGGCGGACGGCCGCGCAGCTGGCCGACGAACTGCCAGGTGCGGGGCACGATGCAGCCAATGAGGGAGACGAACAGCAGGATGTAGATCGCGGAGAACCACACCGAGCTGTAGACGTCGAAGAGCTGGAGCTTGTCGTAGAGGGGTCCGAGCGTGGTGTGCCGGTCCATGAAGTCCTGGACCTTCAGCTCGTCCACATTGCTCTGCGGGATCAACGAGCCGGGGATGGCGCCGAGCGAGAGCAGCAGGAGCAGGATCAGCGCGACCCGCATCGAGGTCAGCTGCCGCCAGAACCAGCGCAGCCAGCCGATGACGCCGAGGGAGGGGAGGTTCGGCGCGTCCTCCCGGGGGGCCGTCGAGAGCTGCTCACCCGCGGCGCCGAGGTCGTCCCGCTGCTCGTGGGCTTCGGTCTTGCTCATGGATCAGATCCCCACGGAGTAGCTGCTTGTCCAGACCTGCATCTGCTGCACCATGCTGTCCCACACTCCGGTGACGAGCAGCAGGCCGGTCGCGATCATCATGACGCCGCCGACGCGCATCACCCAGACGTAATGCCGCTTCACCCAGCTGAAGGCGCCGAGCGCCTTGCGGAAGGCGACGGCGGCGAGGATGAAGGGGACGCCGAGTCCCAGACAGTACGCCACGCTCAGCAGCGCCCCGCGTCCCGCGCTGGCCTGGTCGAGCGAGAGCACGCTGACGGCGGCGAGCGTCGGGCCGACGCAGGGCGCCCAGCCGACGGCGAAGAGGGCGCCCAGTATCGGGGCGCCCGCGAGCCCGACGGCGGGCTTCTTGTGGAAGCGGAACTCCCGCTGGGAGACCTTGGGCATGAGCCCCATGAAGAAGAACCCGAGCAGGATCATCACCCCGCCGAGCACCTTGGTGACGATGGACTGGTTCTCTTGGAGGGTCCGCCCGAACTCCCCGAAGAGCGCCCCGTAGGACACGAAGACCACGGTGAAGCCGAGGACGAAGAGCCCCGAGCCGGCCACCATCCGCCCCCGCTTGGCCTCGGCGATGTCCTGGCCGCTGACTCCGGTGACGTACGAGAGGTAGCCCGGCACCAGCGGCAGCACGCAGGGGGAGAAGAAGGAGACGAGGCCGCCGAGCAGGGCGATGGGCAGCGCCAGCAGGAGCGCCCCGCTCATGACCGTCTGGTTCGGGTCGCTGATGGCCGCGAGGGTCGACATCACTTCTCCGCGAGCACGGGGTCGATCATCTTCCGCAGCTTGGTCTCGTTGAGGGGCTGCTGCGAGCGGGCCGCGATCTTCCCGTCCCGGTCGATCACGAGCGTGGAGGGGATGAAGTTCGGGTTGAGCGAGCCCTTGGGGAAGCGCAGCATCAGCTTCCCCGTCGGGTCGTGCAGGCTCGGGTAGGGCACGTGGTGCGCCTTCTCGAACTGGATCGCGGGACCCTTCTCGGGGTCGCGCGTGTTGATGCCGACGAACTCGACGCCCCGCGCTTTGGTGTCCTTGGCGACCTTCACGAAGTTCGGCGCCTCGGCCCGGCAGGGGGCGCACCAGGAGCCCCAGACGTTGATGACGACGATCTTGCCTTTGTAGGCGTCCTTGATGTCGAGGCTCTTGCCGTCGAGGGTGGTGCCTTCGAGCGCCGGGCTCGCCTGGCGCTCGGCCTTCTTCACCGTGGCGATGCCGTCGGTGCCGACGACGAAGTTGGTGTTGCCGCCCCCGCCCGACGTCCCGCCGGAGCCGCAGGCCGCGAGCGTCAGCGCTCCGACCGCGGCCCCCGCGGCCAGCAGGGCGGCGCGGCCACGGCCGCCGGGGCGGCGGCTACGGCTGCGGTTCGTGCTGTGGGGGACGCGGCAGGCGGCACTCATGTGAAAAGTTTCGCATGTCTGTTTCGGGGATCTTCCGCACCCCCCGCGGTTGCGGAAAGTCCCATTTCAGGCGGCCTTTCCGAGCCCCTTCCAGCCACCTGCGGGCGCCTGGCCGACGTCAAGCCCCTGGAGCTGCTTCAGGACCTTCGGGTCCTGCACGTCGAGCCAGTCGACGAACTGCCGGAACGAGACGAGGCGGACGTCCTTCTTGCCCGCGATGTGCTTCAGGGCCTCCTCGACGGCGTCCATGTAGATGCCGCCGTTCCACTCCTCGAAGTGGTTGCCTATGAAGAACGGCGCGCGGTTGGACTCGTACGCCCGCTTGAAGCCGGCTATGTACGCCTCGGTCGCCTGCTTGCGCCAGCCCGGGTAGTTGTGCGGCGGCGCCTTCGTGGAGTTCTGCGACTGGTTGGCGAGGATGTTGTAGTCCATCGACAGGACCTCGAAGGAGTGCCCGGGGAACGGCACCGCCTGGAGCGGCAGGTCCCAGACGCCCGTCTTCTTCTCGGGCCAGCGCTGGCGGCCACCGGGCGAGGACGCGTCGTAGCGCCAGCCGAGCTTCCGCGCGGTCGGCAGCAGGTTGTCCTGCCCGAGGAGACAGGGCGTGCGGCCGCCGACGAGTTCCTTGTCGTAGTCGAAGGGCAGCGGCGGCAGATCGCTCCAGCCGGTGTTCGTACGCCACTTCTGCACAAAGGACTTGGCCTGGTCGATCTCGTCCTGCCATTGCGCGGGCGTCCAGTTGGCGACCGAGCCGGTGCCCGTGCAGAAGTGCCCGTTGAAGTGCGTGCCGATTTCATGGCCCTCCAGCCAGGCCTGGCGCACGTACTTCAGCGTGTCCTTGATGTGACCGTCGGTGAGATAACCGATGTCCGAGGCGCCCACCGCGTTGTTCGGCGGACGGTACAGGCGCTTCTTCGATTCCGGCAGCAGATAAAGCCCGGAGAGAAAGAACGTCATGTGCGCGCCGTGGTCCTCGGCGAGCTTAAGAAAGCGCGGGAAGAGTCCGTTGCCGACCTCGCCCGCGCCATCCCAGGAGAAGACCACGAACTGCGGGGGCGTCTCGCCCGGCTCCAGCGGTACGGGCTTGCCGGGCTGATGGGGCTGGGTGCCGGTGTAGGCGGTCGACCCGTCACCGATCGGCTTGGCCGGCACCTTGCCGCCGGCCTGGCCCTCCTTCGCCTTTTCCGCGGGGCCCGAGGAATCCCCGTCGGCCCCGGTGCCGCATGCCGCGAGTCCGAAAGCGGCCGCGGCACCTGCTCCCAGTCCGAGCATTCCCCTGCGGCTGATGTCGCGCATTACTTCCCCATTCGTCGCGCCCTTGGTCCGCCCCCTGCCCGTATCCGGCTTGCAAGAGGGACGACCTGTTAGAGGGCGCGACGAACAGTGGGGTTCCTGCGCAACGCGGTTATTTGCCGCGCTTTACCCAAAAGGGACGTACAGTCGCGACGTGATCACGTGACGTAAATAAAACAGACCCGCGGGCGGTAATCGGCTCAGGCGCCGAAAGCCTTGCCCTTGCCCTTCACCGGCTTGGCGCCGGCGAGGAGATGCGCCGGGACGAGATCCCGGGCGGGCTCCGAATACCCCACGGAGACGATGCGGTCGCCGCGGTAGGTGAACGTCGTCAGCGACGCGAGGGTGCACTGCCGCTTGCGCGGGTCGTGCCACAGCCGCCGCTTCTCCACGAAGCTGCGCACGATCCAGATCGGCAGCTGGTGGCTGACGCAGACCGCCTCGTGCCCGCGGGCCGCGTCCTTCGCGGCGTCCAGGGCGCCCATCATCCGCACGACCTGCTCGATGTACGGCTCGCCCCAGGACGGCTTGAAGGGGTTGACCAGATGCCGCCAGTTCTCCGGGTTCTTCAGCGCGCCGTCGCCCACGCCGAAGGTCTTGCCCTCGAAGACGTTCTCCGCCTCGATGAGCCGGGCGTCCGTCGCGAGGTCCAGGCCGTGCACCTTGGCGATCGGCGCGGCCGTCTCCTGGGCGCGGTCGAGCGGCGAGGCGACGACGTGCGTGACGTCGCGCTGGGCGAGGTGCTCGGCGACGCGGTCGGCCATCCGCCGGCCGAGCTCCGAGAGGTGGTAGTCGGGCAGCCGTCCGTACAGGATGCCGTCCGGGTTGTCGACCTCGCCGTGGCGCATCAGATGGACGACGGTCAGCTCGTCGCCCGCTGCCGTGCCGCTCATACGGTGGCCTCCGTGGCTTCCGCGGCCGCGCGCGCGGCGCCCGGCAGGGCGGCGGCGATCCGCTCGATCGCCCGCTCGTCGTGGGCGGTGGACACGAACCAGGACTCGAAGGCGGAGGGCGGCAGGTAGACGCCCTGCGACAGCATCGAGTGGAAGAAGGCGGTGAAGCGGAAGGACTCCTGCGCCTTGGCGTCGTCGTAGTTCTTCACTTCGTTCGCGGTGAAGAAGACGGAGAACATGTTGGAGGCGTTCTGCACGGTGTGCGCGACGCCCTCCTTGCCCAGCGCCTCGCTCACCAGGCCCCGCAGCTGCTCCGAGACCGCGTCGATCCTCGCGTACGCGGCGTCGTCCAGGAGCCGCAGCTGCGCGAGGCCCGCGGCCGTGGCGACCGGGTTCCCCGACAGCGTGCCCGCCTGGTAGACGGGGCCGGCCGGGGCGAGGTGCGCCATCACGTCGGCGCGCCCGCCGAAGGCCGCGGCGGGGAAGCCGCCGCCCATGACCTTGCCGAAGGTCATCAGGTCGGGGCGCACGCCGTCGACGCCGAACCAGCCGGCCTTCGACGTACGGAAGCCGGTCATCACCTCGTCGGAGATGTACAGCGCGCCGTTGGAGCGGCACAGGTCGGCGAGGCCCTGGTTGAAGCCGTCACCGGGCGGTACGACGCCCATGTTGCCGGGCGAGGCCTCGGTGATGACGCAGGCGATCTGGCCCCCGTGCGCGGCGAAGGCGGCACGCACGGCGTCCAGGTCGTTGTAGGGGACGACGATGGTGTCGCCGGCCTGGGCGCCGGTGACGCCCGGGGTGTCGGGCAGGCCGAGGGTCGCCACGCCCGAACCGGCGGCGGCCAGCAGGGCGTCGACGTGCCCGTGGTAGCAGCCGGCGAACTTGAGGACCTTGGCGCGGCCGGTGAAGCCGCGGGCCAGCCGGATGGCGGACATGGTGGCCTCGGTGCCGCTGGAGACGAGCCGCACCTGCTCGACGGGCGCGATGCGGGCCACGATCTCCTCGGCGAGCGCGACCTCGCCCTCGCCCGGCGTGCCGAAGGAGGTGCCGCGCGCGACGGCCTCCTGGACGGCGGCGGTCACCTCGGGGTGGGAGTGCCCGAGGATCATCGGACCCCACGAGCACACGAGGTCGACGTACTCGCGGCCGTCGGCGTCAGTCAGGTACGGACCGGTACCGGACACCATGAAACGGGGCGTACCACCCACAGCGCGGAACGCGCGCACGGGAGAGTTCACACCGCCGGGCGTCACGGCCGCCGCACGGTCGAAAAGAGTCTGCGAAACTGGGGCGCTATACGGGAAGCTCACACGAGCCATGGTGTCAGAGGGTCCGGACTTCCTGCGGACAGGTGTTTCACTCCACGTTTTAGCGGGTGAACGTGGGGGAGGTCACTGACACGATGATCGGGTTGCGTGGCGGGGGCCGCGAGGCCTAGAAAAGACAGGGCCGTGCCGCCCTGGAAAAGCAGTCGGGTGGAGATATGCATCGCGGTGGCGGACTGGGCGAGGGGACCGACGGCCTGGGCCCCCGGCGTGCCCGGCGGGGCAAGCACCGACGCGAGGCGGGGGCGCAGCCCGCGCAGGCGCCCGACCAGGCGCGGGCGGAGTCCGTCGAATCCCGGCAGGACCGGGTGAGCAGCAGGAGTGGCGGGGTGGGGGTGACCTACAAGTACTTCGGGGCTCCGAACGGCGCGACCGCGGCCCGGGTACCCATCTCCATGCGGCCCGAGGAACTCGGCGGCGACGAGCTCGGCATGGGCGGCATGTTCACGAAGATCAAGCCGGAGACGATGGCCGCGATGGTCCTGACCGGCATCGAGGGCATACCCCTGCACCAGGTGCCCCCGCTCGAACTGGTCGTCCTGCACCCCGACTACGCCGTGGTGAAGCTCCCCATGACCGTCGTCGACCCGCTGCGCGGCGTCGGTGAGGAGTCAGTGGGCGCCGCGGCCTTCATCTGGTCCACGGTCCCCGACCGCGGCGGGCCGCGCGACGCCTTCAACGTCTACCAACTCCTGCACGAGTGGCAGGACTTCAGCCACCGGCTGCATGACGCGGGGCATCAGGCGTACTGCCTGGTGTGGCCCTGACGTCCCGTCACCCGGCGCGCCCGGACCGCCCGGCGCACGGCGGAGGATTGTCGTACCTCGCCTCTACCGTGTCCGCATGGAGCTATCAGAGCAGCCGGACATCCGCTTGCACCCGTGGTCGGACGAGGGGGGCCTGGCCCTCCTCGCGCGTCTCAACACGCCCGGGATGACGGAGCACTTGGGCGGGCCCGAGACCCCCGAGAAGCTCGCGGACCGGCACCGTCGCTATCTGCGGCTCGGCCAGGCCGACGGCGAGGGGCGGATGTTCCGGATCACCCTGGGCGGTGAGACGGCGGGCGCGATCGGGTTCTGGGAGACGACCTGGCAGGGCGAGACGGTCTGGGAGACCGGGTGGGGGGTCCTGCCCGAGTTCCAGGGCCGGGGCGTCGCGGCGGGCGCGGCACGACTGATCATCGCCGAGGCGAGGGCGGCCGGCCGCCATGCCGCGTTGCACGCGTTTCCCGCGACGGGGCATGGGGCGTCCAACGGGGTGTGCCGCAAGGCGGGGTTCGCCCTGCGGGGCGAGGCGGTGATCGAGTACCCGAAGGGGAACTGGCACCCGTGCGGTGACTGGCGGTACGCCTTGACCGGGGCGTAGGCCCCCGGCGGCCTCCCCTGCCCCGCCGCTCCGCGCCGGATGCCTCCGACCCGCCCGCCCGTCACCCGGCATCGAGATGCCGGGGTAGGGGCGGGCGGGGTGCCCGTCGACCGGCGTCCAGATGCCGAGGCAGGGCGCGGGCAGGGATGCGGGTCACTCGGCGGCGAGACGGCGGGGCAGCGGGCGGTCGGAGGTGCCCGTCAACCGGCGTCTAGACGGCGAGGCAGGAGCAGGCGGAGGTCCCGTTACTCGGCGGCGCGGTGGGGGCCGTAGGGCAGGTGGTGGTAGTGGTGATGGCGACGACGGCCCGCGGTCGCCGGCGCGCGCGAGGGGACGCGGGGGTATGTGCGCGCGGAGCACAGTGGTGGTCATCAGGGCCCCGAAGCAACAAAGCGCCCGCGCCAAGATGGCGAGCACGGACATACCCCCGCGGCCCCGCCCCACAACCGAACCCCAGGCGCCCACCCGCACCACACCCCCCCCGCACACCACCCGCACCCGCACCGCACCCCCACCCGCACCGCACCGCACCGCACCGCACCCCCACCCCACCCCCACCGCACCCCCACCCGCACCGCACCGCAC
>NZ_JAFEXF010000073.1 GCF_016905445.1 Streptomyces sp. G44 | reverse complement strand
GCCGAGCACTGCGCGGGGCTCGGCCCGACGCCGGCTCGGGACGGCAGCCTGGCCGCCCGCGACTGAAGGCCTCGGCCACGATCGCGCCGGCCGGACCGACGGCCGCGCGTCTCAGCATGCGCCTTCCGCTTCCTGCACGGGCCGGATGACGACGGGTGGCTCGACCAGTCCCTCGGGGCCGGGGCAGCGCGTGATGCGGGCGGCGATCTCGGTGACCCGCTCCAGGCTTTCGCAGTCGAGCAGCCAGTACCCGGCGAGAACCTCCTGCGTCTCGCCGTAGGGACCGTCCGTGATCACCGGGCGGCCGTCCTTGCCCGCGCTGACGAAGCGGGCCCGCGCGGGTTCCGTCAGACCTTGTGCGTCGACGAGCTCTCCGGACTCGGCGAGCTCGTCGGTGATCTCGCTCATGAAGGCGAACATCGCCTGGAGTTCCTGCTCGCTCCAGGCCGGGCTGTTCTCGGAGGGCTTGCCCGCCATCGCCTCGTAGTCGGCCTGGGAGCCCTGGACCATCACCAGATACTTCATGACTTCGCTCCTCGACTGCGCCGTCACCCCTCTTGGGCGACTCTCCCAGGGGGCGTCGGAGCGGGCGGCGCGTTCTCGACAACTCGGCAGCGCGGCGGAACCGGCCGCCCCCAGCATGCTATCGGGGGACGGCGGCGGCTTCCTGGCGAGAGGTGTCGACGGGGTCGGCAACCTTTTCCGGCCGCGTGGCGACTGCTCTGCACGGGCCCCGCGTACTTACAGACGGGAAGCGACGCATGAGCAAGCTGCACGGCCACGGCAAGGCGCGGCACCGCAGAAAGCGGACGGCCCTGCTGGCAGGCCTCCTGCCGGCGCTGGCCGCCGCGGGGACCATGGCCTACGGCACGGCCTTCGGGATGTCCGGTGAGGACGCGCAGCCCAGGGGGCCGCCGCGTCGTCCTGGGCCAAGGACAGGGCCGACGGCTTCGCCTCGGTCCACGCGCTCGGGCAGCAGGGGACGTACGGCGGGCGGGACGGCACGACGGTGACCGTTCGGACCCTCGCCGACCTGGAGAAGTACGCGACCGCCGCCGAGCCCTACGTCATCGTGGTGGCCGCGACGATCTCGATGGACCCCAAGGGCAAGGAGATCAAGGTCGCCTCCGACAAGACGATCGTGGGCGCCGGCACCTCGGGGCAGATCGTCGGCGGCGGGTTCTTCCTCGGCCGGGGCGTCCACAACGTGATCGTCCGCAACCTCACGATCCGGGACTCGTACCACGGCGTCCGGAACGACAAGGAGCACGACTGGGACGCCATCCAGATGGACGGCGCGCACCACGTCACCTTCGGCATCGGCTGGACCGGGGCCGCCACCGCCGCCCTGACGATCCATCACAACTGGTTCCGGGAGACGGAACAGCGCAACCCGTCGACCGACGACGTCGCCCACGCGCACCTGTACAACAACTACCTTCAGGACGACCCGGGCACGCGCATCACCTCGTCCTACGGCAACTACGCGCGCGGCAGGACGAGGAGGGTGCTGGAGAACAGCTACTTCGAGGGGGTGAACAACCCTGTCATCAAGGACGCCACCGCCGCCCTCGTCCAGCGCGGCAACGTCTTCTCCCGCACCAGCGGCCGCAACGAGAGCGGCGGCACGGCGTTCGACCCGAAGGCGTACTACACGTACACGCCCGACAAGGCCGCCGACGTCCCGGCGCTCCTCAAGTCCGGGTCGGGGCCGCGCGGTTCGATCGGGACGACGGCCGATTCCCGGGCCGCTGCGAGCACCCTCACGGTGGCGAAGGACGGCAGCGGACAGTTCACCAGGGTGCAGCAGGCCGTCGACGCCGTCCCCGCGGGCAACACCTCGCGCGTGGTGATCCGCATCGCCCCCGGCACCTACCGCGAGACGGTCAAGATCCCGGCGAACAAGCCCCACGTCACGTTCGAGGGCACGGGCCGCAGCCGCAAGGACACCGTCATCGTCGAGGGCCACGCCGCCGGAATGACGAAGCCGGACGGCTCCGGGACGTACGGCACCGGCGGCAGCGCGACCGTCGCCGTGGAGGCGGACGACTTCCAGGCCCGCCATCTCACCTTCGCCAACGACTTCGACGAGGCGGGCAACCAGCAGATCGACGGCCATCAGGCGGTGGCGCTGCGCACCGCCGCCGACCGGGTCCGCCTGGACGACCTCATCATCAGCGGCGACCAGGACACGCTGCTCCTGGACACGGCCGCCAAGGACAGGACGGGCCGGGTTCACCTCACCGACTCCTACGTGATCGGCAACACCGACTTCGTCTTCGGCCGCGCCACGGCGGTGATCGACAGGTCCGTCCTCACCCTGAAGAAGCGCTGGAACGGCACCTCGGCCGGGTACGTCACCGCGCCCGGCACCCCGGCCGGACGCAAGGGCTTTCTCATCACCCGCTCGACCGTCGACGGCGAGGTCGCCGCCCGGAGTTTCCACCTGCGCCGCCCCTGGCACGCGGGCGGCGACGCGAGCCTCGACCCGCAGACCACCGTCCGCGACACCACCCTCGGCGCGGCCGTCAAGACCGCTCCGTGGACCGACATGGGCGGCTTCTCCTGGAAGGACGACCGGTTCGCCGAGTACCGGAACAAGGGACCGGGCGCCGGACCCGCCGGCGGTGACCGCCCGCACCTGACGGACGCCCAGGCCGCCGCCCAGGAGACGGCGGACTGGCTCGGCGACTGGAAGCCGGCCGGCTGAGCACCGCCGGGATCGGACGCCGCCCTGCCTATCCCTGACCGGTTCCCCTGAACTAGCGTGATCCCTTGAACCAGCGTGATCCTTCGGGCCCGCGGACGCCCCGCGGGCAGTTCGGCGCTGACGGGGGAGTGGGGGGCGTACGTGGCTGTCGACGTCGGGGTGTACCTGCCGCTGCCGCACGCGGACGGGGAGGGGCAGGCCGCCGAGTCCGCCGCGGCCGCGCGCCGGGCCGAGGAGCTGGGGTTCGCGTCCGTGTGGGCGAGCGACCACCTGACGGGACGCGCCCCGACGCTGGACGCCACCGTCACCCGCGAGGGAGGCGACCTGGTGGACGGGGAGGGTGAGGACGCCGTGGCCGATCCTGACGCGGGTGGTCACCGCGGCGGCCGAAGCAGCTCGCGAGCCTCCCATACCTGTCCCAGGGACGGCTGTTGCTTGGGGTCGACACGGGCGGCAGCGCCTGGGCGCAGTGGCGCGGCGGCCTGGTGGACACGCCTGTCCGGGCGGTGACGGGTGTGCCGTACGAAGAGCGGGACGAGCGGACCGGCCGGGCGCTGGAACAGCTGCGGAGCCTGCTGGCCGGATACCCGACGCGGGTCGGTGACGCCGAGCCGACCCTCCGGCCCCGAGTGGTGTGGCCGCCCTTCCTGGTCGGCGGTGAGTCCGAGGCCGACCTGCGGCGCGCGATCCGACACGGCGGCTGGTTCCCGAACCTCGCCGCTCCCGCGTATCCCGCCCGGATGATCCCGCGCCTGTCCGCACTGGCCGCCGAGAGCCACGACACGGCCCCCTGGGTGAGCGTCGCCTTCCCGGCCGTCCTCGACGCCACCGGCAGCGGGGAACACCGCGCGGGCCCGGGCGACGGGGTGGCGTACCGCTACGGCATCGACGCCGAGCGCGCCGCGGCCATGCTCGTCGAGGGCACGCCCGAACGGGCCGCCGAGAAGCTGGTGGAGTTCGCGCGGGCGGGAGCCGGCCGGATCGTCCTCAGCTTCCCCGGCACCGACTGGCGTACGCAGTGCGAACTCGCCGCCCGCGCCATGGAGTCGGCGCGTGCCGTTCTGCCGGTCCGCCGGACCGCCACCGCCGGAAGCCGGACGGGCTGCGGCGGCCGGGCGCGCGTCACCCTCGACGTCGAGCGCGTCACGGGGGCGTACGCCTTCATCGATCCCCTCGGCGACGACGCCCTTCCCGCCGATCTCGCCGAGGCCCTGGAGCAGGGCGTGCGCGAAGGGCTCGCGGGGCAGGACCGCGCCGTGCGGGTGCGCCGCGCGTGGGTGCACGAAGTCGACGCGCATCCCGCTGTGTTCCGCGCGGCGGGCCGCACGGCGGTCACCGAGGCACTGGCCGCACTGGCCGCCGAACGCGCACAGGTCACCGGACGTGCCGGGACCGCGGGTCGATGACCGACCGCGACCGCCCGAAGGACTCCCTCTGGGTCAACCCCAACTACCGCGCGTTCCTTGCCCTTCAGACCCTCTCCGCCCTGGGTGACTCCTTCTCGTTCGTGGCGATTCCGCTGCTCGTGCTGCACAGCACCGGCTCGGTCGTGCAGATGGGCCTGGTCACCGGCCTGACGGGCGTCGCCTCGATCGTCACCGGGCTCTTCGCCGGGGTGATCGCCGACCGCGTGGACCGGCGGGCGCTCCTCATGGTCACCGACGTGGCCCGGTGCCTGTCGTACGCGTCGATTCCGCTGGTCTGGCTCTTCGCGACGCCCATGTGGCTGATCTACGCCGTCGTCCCCCTGGCCGGCGGCTTCGCGATGCTCTTCCGTGTCGCGTACGTGACCGTGGTGCCCGCGATCGTCGAACCCGGCCAGATCACCAGGGCCAACGCCCACCTGGCCGGGTCGTACGCCGTCGCGACGGTCGGCGGACCGACCCTGGCGGGCTTCGTCACCGCCGCGTTCGGGCCGGTCGCGGCCATCGGGGTCGACGCCGCGACGTTCGCCCTCTCCGCCGCGGGGCTGCTGCTGGTCAAGTTGCGGCCCGTGCCGAAGCCGATGCCGACGCCGGCGTCGCCCTCCGGCAGGCGGGGCGACGGTGAGGGGGGTCAACGGATCGGCGTCCGGGGCGAGTTCCTCGCGGGCATCCGCTTCCTGTGGGCACATCCCGTCCTGCGGCCGCTGACCGTACTGCTGTCCCTGTTCATCTTTCTCACGCACGGCATGACCGATGTCCTCATCTTCCGCGTGAAGGAGGACCTCGGCCACGGGGACGACACCGTGGGCTATGTGCTGAGCGCGGGGACCGTCGGCACCTTTCTCGCCTCCTTCATGGTGACCCGCGTACGCAAGAGCCTTGGTTTCGGCGCCACGTGGATCGGTGGCACCGCGTTGAGCGGGGTGGCCGTCGCCTGCTTCGGGCTGACCGAGAGCGTGCCGGTCATCGGCGCGCTCTCGGCGGGCATGCTGCTCGCCACCGGAGTCACGGGCATCTGTTCGATGTCCCTGCGCCAGGAAGTGACGCCCAGTCACCTCCTGGGCCGGGTCACCGCCGCGTTCTGGACCACGCACTACTCCCTCGGCCCGCTGGGCGCCGCCGCCGTCACGGCCGCGGCGGCGGGGTTCGGCGTGGCGGAGGTCTGCGTGGTCGTCGGGGCGGGCGTGGTGTGCGTGGCGCTGGGCGGGACGCTCACGGGGGTGGCGCGGGGCTGAGGGGCGCGTGGGCGGAGGGGCGCCGCGGCCGACGTCGCCCCCGGCATCGCTCCCTCACCCCGTCCGCGGCGCGCGCCTCGCCCGCTCCTCCTCCTCCGGGCCCGGCGGGGCCGCCCCGCCGGCTCCGTTCCGCTTCTGGTCCCCGTGGCCGGGCCACCAGGCGGCATGCCCGATCAGGGCCGTCAGGGCGGGCGTGAAGACCGCCGCCATGACGAACGCGGCGATGACGATGCCGAAGGAGAGCGAGAAACCCATCTGCGAGAGTGTCGAGTTCCCCGCCAGCATCAGTGTCGCGAACGTACCGGCGAGGATCACGCCCGCCGAACCGATCGTCGGGCCCGAGTGCCGTACCGCCGTACCGGCCGCGTCGTGGGGATCGCGGCCCTCACGGGCCTCCTCGCGCAGGCGCGACACCATGAGGATGTTGTAGTCGGTGCCGAGCGCGACCACGAACAAGTACATGATCACCGGCAGCATGAACATCAGCCCCGGCTGGTCGCCGAGCTGCTGGAAGATCAGCGAGGTGGCACCGAGCGTCGCGCCGAAGCCGAGCGCGACCGACAGCATGAGGTACCAGGGCGCCACGAGGCTGCGCAGCAGCAGACCGAGGATCACCATGATCGCGAGGGCCGCCACCGGGAAGACGACCGAATAGTCGCGGTCCACGGCCTTGTTGATGTCGACGTACACCGCTGTCGTGCCGCCGACCAGCGCCTCGGAGCCGTCCGGCGCCGCGTCATGGGCGGCGGGGCGCAGCCGGTCCTTGAGGGTGGAGAGCGCCTTGTCGGAGGCGGGCGGGTCGGCCAGGATCACCGAATACGAGGCTGTCGTGCCGTCCGGGCTCACGCGCGGCGCCGCGACCTCGCCCACGCCCCTGACAGCGGCGAGCCGCTCGCGGAAGGCGGCGGTCCGCGCCCGCGTCAGCGGCTCGCCGCCGGTCGAGGAGAGGTAGACGGAGGTGGGGTCGGTGGAGCCGGCGGGGAAGCCCTTCTCCAGGTCCCGCATGGCGACCATCGACTCCTTGTCGTCGGGCAGCGAGGACCCGGCGAGGTCGAAGTTGGCCTTGTAGCCGAGCGCGCCGAGCGTCAGCGCGCCCATGAACAGGGCCGAGACCACCGCCCACACGGCGGGCCTGCGGGCGATCGACGTGCCGAGGCGGGCGAAACCGGTGCCGTGCGGCTCCCGCTGCCAGGACTTCGACGGCCAGAACACCTTGGTGCCGAGCAGCGACACCACGGCCGGCACGAGCGTGAGACCGGCCAGCAGCGTCAGGAAGACGGCGATGGCGAGCGCGGGCCCCATCGAGCGCAGCATGCCGAGCGAGGAGAGCGTGAGCGCGGCGAAGGCGACGATGACGGCGCCCGCCGCCGACGTGATGGCCTCGCCGACCCGCTCCACGGCGTGCACCATGGCGCCCCTGGGATCCTCGCCCGCCCGCAGCGCCTCCCGGTAGCGGAAGAGCAGGAACAGGATGTAGTCCGTCCCGACACCGAAGAGGACGACGGTCAGCAGCTCCTGGATGGAGGAGTCCGCCTTCAGGTCGAAGGCCTCGTTGGCGGAGGCGATCAGCCCGGTCGCCATCGGCGAGACCAGGCCGATGAGGACGACCGGCAGCAGCGCGATGATGGGGCTGCGGAAGATGACCAGGAGCAGCACGACGATGATCGCGATCGTGCCGACCCCGACGAGCATGCCGGCGCGCTCGGAGGCGTCCCTCTCGTCGAGGGCCTGGGCCGCGGAACCGGTGATCCCGGCCGACAGGTCCGTGCCGTCCAGCGCCGGCTTGAGGTCTTCGCGCAGCTGCTCCACCGCGTCCTGCTGCGAGGTGTCCTCGGGGTCGGTGATCTTCGGCATCGCGACGACCGACGTCTGCACCAGCTTGTTGGGCGACACCTCGCCGGGGACGACGCCCTGCACGTCCTCGGTCCTCTTCGCCTGGAGGTCCTGGGAGACGCGGACCACGTCGGCGGAGTCGGCGGCCGTCAGCTTTCCGCCGTCGGACCGCTCGAAGACGATGATGGCCCCGACGTTCCGCTGCTTCGGGAACTTCTCCTCCTGGACGTCCGCCGCGCGGATCGACTCGTAATGGCCGGGAAGGAAACTCGCCTCGTCGCTGCTGGAGGTGAGCTTCGGCGCCAGCGAGATCACCGCGCCGGCCGCCACCACCCACACCACGATGATCCACCAAGGGCGGCGGACCACGCATCGGCCCAGACCAGAGAACATCGGCCACTGCCTCTCCTCGCCCCGAGGCACAACAGACGTGTTCCGCCCAGCATCGGCCGGTGCGGGCGGCCCCGCCACTTGAGCCACTCGGATTCGGTCACTCGTGTCGCGGCGGGGCGCCCCCCGGCCTGCCCGGGTCCCTCCCGGCCCGGGTACCGGCCCGTGTACCGGCGCCGTCAGAAGTTGATCATGTGTCCGGCCAGGCCGTGCACCGCTTCCTTGACGGCCTCGCCCAGCGTCGGGTGCGCGTGGACGTTGCGCGCCACCTCGTGGACGGTGAGGTCCCACTGCTGGGCCAGGGTGAGCTCGGGCAGCAGCTCCGTCACGTCCGGGCCGATCAGGTGGGCGCCGATGATCTCGCCGTACTTCGCGTCACTGATGATCTTGACGAAGCCGACGGTGTCGCCGAGGCCGTGCGCCTTGCCGTTCGCCTGGAACGGGAACTTGGCGACCTTGACGTCGAAGCCCTTCTCCTTGGCCTGCGCCTCCGTCCAGCCGAAGCTCGCGATCTGCGGCTGCGAGTAGGTGGCGCGCGGGATCATCGGGTAGTCGAGTTCCATCGTCTCGGCGTCCGCGAGGGTCTCGGCGGCGACGACGCCCATGGCCTCGGCGGTGTGCGCCAGCATCAGCTTCGCCGTCACGTCACCGATGGCGTAGATGTGCGGGACGTTCGTCCGGCAGCGGCCGTCGACGTCGATCGCGCCGCGCTCGGTGAGCGCCACACCCGTCGCCTCCAGGCCGAAGCCCGTGACGTTCGGCGCGAAGCCGATGGCCTGGAGGACCTTGTCCGCCTCCAGCGTCTGCTGCTTGCCGTCCTTGCCCGTGACGGTCACCCGGACCTGCTCGCCCGACTCGTCGATCGACTCCACGCGCGTCGAGGTCAGCACGTCGATGCCGAGCTTGCGGTACTGCTTCGCCAGCTCCTTCGACACGTCGGCGTCCTCCAGGGGCGCCACGCGGTCGAGGAACTCGACGATCGTCACCTTCACGCCGTAGTTGTGCAGCACGTAGGCGAACTCGATGCCGATCGCGCCCGCGCCCGCGATGACGATGGAGCGCGGCAGGGAATCGGCGAGGATCTGCTCCTCGTACGTGACCACGCGCTCGCTGCGGCTCGTGCCCGGCAGCAGCCGGGGCGTCGCGCCCGTGGCGATGATGCAGTTCTCGAAGCCGATCGTGGCCGTCGTGCCGTCGGACTTCGCCACCTGAAGGGTGTTCGCGTCCAGGAACGTGCCCCGCCCGTCGAACTCCGTGACGCCGTTCTTCTTCATCAGGAAGTGGACGCCCTTGACCCGGCCGTCCGCGACCGCGCGGCTGCGGCTGAACGCCTGGCCGTAGTCGAAGGACACCTGTCCGTCGACCTTGATGCCGTACGTCTTCTGCTCGTGCGTGAAGAGGTGGGCCAGCTCGGCGTTGCGCAGCAGCGCCTTCGTCGGGATGCAGCCGACGTTGAGGCAGACACCGCCCCAGTACTTCTCCTCGACGACCGCGACCCGCTTGCCCAGCTGGGCGGCGCGGATGGCGGCCACATAGCCGCCGGGTCCTGCTCCGAGCACGACGACGTCGAAGCGGTCTTCCATGGAAGGTCCTCTCTGGGTACGGATGGCTCTGGCCACGATCATGCGCCATGCGGCGGCCGGGATGGCGGGCGGGTGGCGCACACCACTGTCCGCCCCGGCGCGCGGCCGCCCGGTCGGTGTCGCAACCGTCGCCCGAAACAAGCCCGTTGCGGTTTCCGTCCACCGTTCACCCGAACGTGGATCACCGGATAGTGTCCACGCCGACGGCACACATTCCGTGCACCCGCGCGAGAGGTGGAGAGCGCCCTGTGGACAGTGACAACCAGCCCGGGACGGCGGCCGGCCCGTCCATCCCGTACGACATCCCCACCTCCGCACGCGCGTACGGCTGGATGCTGGGCGGCAAGGACAACTACGAGGTCGACCGCAGCTTCCTGCTCGCCACGCTGCCGTCCTTCCCGGAGTGCGTCGACATCGCCCGGCAGAACCGTGAGTTCCTCTTCCGTGCGGTGCGCTACCTGACGCGTGAGGCGGGCATCCGCCAGTTCATCGACATGGGCTGCGGCCTGCCCACCGACGACAACGTCCACCAGGTGGCGCAGAGCTTCGCCCCGGACGCCCGCGTCGTCTACGTGGACATCGACCCGATCGTCCTCGCGCACGGCCGCGCGCTGCTCGCCGACGACTCCTCCACCACCGTGATCACCGGCGACATGCGCGACCAGCAGGCGATCCTCGACCATCCCGACCTCGTGCGGCTCATCGACTTCGACGAGCCGCTCGCCGTGCTCTTCCTCTCCGTGGGACACCACCTCACCGACGCCGACGGGCCGGCCCGCGTCCTGCGGACCGTCATCGACCGGGCGGCGCCCGGCAGTCTCCTCGGCTTCTCGCAGGTCGTCGCGGACGATCCCGTACGGGGTGCCGCCATGACCGCGCACATCGCGGGCGGCGGCGTCCCGTGGCAGACCCGCACCCCCGCCGAGGTCGACGCCCTCCTCGACGGCCTCGAACCGCTGGAACCGGGCCTGGTGAACCTCGTCGACTGGCGCCCCGACGCGGACCAGCCGCCGCTGGCGCCCGTCGATCCGGACCTCGTGCCCTACCTCGGCGCCACCGAGCTCAACAAGGGGATCTACGAGTACGGGGGAGTGCTGCGGGTGCCGCAGGCCCAGGGCGGCTGAGCCCGCCGTGCCCACGGGCCGTTGGCGGGCGGCAGTTGACGCGGGACGGTTGACCTGCGGCCAGCGGCGTCCCAGAATGACGACCATGATCCAGCACCTGACCGCCGACGTACGGACGTTCGGCGTTCCGTGGCGGCGCGGGTGCGAGCGATCGGGCTGTTAGCCGTACGGAGTCCTCCGCCCGGCCCGCCCGTCTTCGCACCCCGAAGGATCATCTCCCCATGGCTGTCACGAAGCCCGCCGGCACCGACCGCGCCGCCATGCCCCACGCCCCGCTGCGGGAAGCCCGCGTCCCCGCCGACGGCATGTACGAAGGCCGCCGCACCCTGCGCCGTCTTCCCGAGGGGTGGCAGGAGCGGCCGTACGAACTGATCGACGTCGTGCCCCGAGGCCGGCTCATCGGTGCCGAGATCCGCGGCGTCGATCTCGCGCGGCCCCTCACCCCCGCGCTGCGCGAGGAATTGCACCGCGCCCTGCTGGAGTGGAAGGTGCTGTTCTTCCGCGGTGCGGCCGTCACGGCCGAGCAGCAGCGCGCCTTCGCCCTCAACTGGGGCGAGCTGGAGACCAATCCGCTGCTGGCGCGCGGCTCCGCCGACGACGTCGTCCGCTTCGACAAGGGCGGCAGCGCCACCCCGACGTACGAGAACGTCTGGCACGCGGACGTCACCTTCCGCGAACGCCCCGCGCTCGGCGCCGTGTTGCAGCTGCGCGAAGTGCCGCCGTACGGCGGTGACACGCTGTGGGCCGACATGGCCGCCGCGTACGACAACCTCCCCGACGGCGTGCGGGAACGCATCGAGGGGGCGCGTGCCGTGCACGACTTCATCCCCGGCTTCGCCCGTTTCTACGGGCCCGGACGGCTGGCCCCGCTCCAGGACCGCTTCCCGCCCGTCACCCATCCCGTGGTGCGCACGCATCCGGAGACCGGGCGGCGGACGCTTTTCGTCAACACCTCCTTCACCACGCACATCGTCGGCATGGAGCGCGAGGAGAGCGACCGCCTGCTGAGCTTCCTCGTGCGGCAGGCCCATGTGCCGGAGTACCAGGTGCGGTTCCAGTGGCAGGCGGGCGACATCGCCTTCTGGGACAACCGCGCGACGCAGCACTATGCCGTCGACGACTACGCGCCGCACCACCGCGTCGCGGAACGGGTCGCGATCGCGGGCGACCGTCCCTACTGAGTGCCGTGCCTGCCGAGTGCCGTGCCTGCTGGGCGCTGTCCTTGCCGAGGCTTGTCCTTGCCCAGGCTTGTCCCTGCCGAGGCCGTCGGGGCTCGCCCCTACGGGGAGGCCTCCCAGCGGATCTCGCCGTCGTGGACCTCGCCCGTGGCGGCGAGGCCGGCCGCCGCCGCGACGGCCGCGGACGCGCCGTGGTCCGGGTGGACGTGTGCGACGAGCGTCCGCATACCCTGTGCCGCCAGCCAGTCCGCCAGGCCACGGGCCGCCTCCGACGCGAAGCCGCGTCCCTGCCACGGGGTCCCGATCACCCAGGCGATCTCCGCGAGGGGCCCCTCCGCGCCGGGGCCGATCGTGGCCTGCACCGTCCCGACCAGCCCGGAGGACCCCTCCACCTGGGAACGCTCCCGGGAACTGCTCAGGAAGCCCTCCCGGAGGCGGACGACCCAGTTGCACCAGGAGACGCCCGGATCGGGGGAGCCCGCGAGCATCCGCCGGTAGCGGTTCCGCAGCATCTCGGCGTCGTCGGGGGAGCCGCCGATGAAGGTGTGCAGCGCCGGGTCGCCCAGCACGACGGCCATGTCGGCGGCGTGCTCGACGCGCAGCGGTATGAGGTCGAGCCGCGCGGTGCGGATCTCATCCGCCGTGATCAGGCGGCCTGGGAGTGAGCACGAGTTCGAGTTCGAGTTCGCGTACGAGCCCGGGTGCGCGGGAGAAGACATGGACACATTGTGCTGGGCCACGGCAACCGCTCCCCGGGGACCCGTCCCTTGACCTGCCGCTCAAGGGGCTCCTAGCCTCGCGGACATCCGACTCCGTGATCGTCTCCATGACCGATCGTCTCCATGAACTGGGGCAGCAGCCTGATGACGACTCCGCCGCCCGCGACCGCCCTCGCCGGGCTCAAGGTGCTCGACCTGTCCCGCGTCCTGGCCGGCCCCTACTGCACGCAGATGCTCGCCGACCACGGGGCCGACGTCATCAAGGTCGAACCGCCGGCCGGTGATGAGACCCGGGGCTGGGGGCCGCCGTTCGTCGCGCCGGACACCTCCGCGTACTACCAGAACCTCAACCGGGCCAAGAAGAACATCGTCGTGGACCTGTCCGTGCCCGAGGGACGGGACATCCTCGACACCCTGCTGCGCGACACCGACGTCCTCGTGGAGAACTTCAAGGCGGGCACCCTCGCCAAGTGGGGCTACCCGGACGAGGAGCTGCGCCGCCGCTTCCCTGCGCTCATCCACTGCCGCGTCACCGGCTTCGGGACCGACGGCCCGCTCGGCGGGCAGCCCGGTTACGACGCGGTGCTCCAGGCCTACGGCGGCCTGATGAGCGTCAACGGCGAGCCGGACGGGCCACCGCTGCGGGTGGGCGTACCGGTCGTCGACCAGGTCACCGGCATCCTCGCCTTCTCCGGCATCCTGCTCGCCCTGCACGAACGCCACCGCTCGGGTCTCGGGCAACTCGTCGACTGCGCCCTCCTGGACACCGCGATCAGCCTGCTTCACCCGCACTCGGCCTCCTGGCTCGCGAGTGGCGCCGTGCCGCGGCGCACCGGCTCCGCGCACCCCGCCATCGCCCCCTACGACGCCTTCACCGCCGCCGACGGGCCGGTGTTCATCGCGGTCGGCAACGACCGGCAGTTCGGCGCGCTCACCGAGGTGCTCGGCGTGCCCGAGCTCGCGGGCGACCCCCGCTTCCGCACCAACCAGGACCGCGTCCGCCACCAACGGGAGCTGCGTGCCGCGCTGGAGAGCGCCATCGCGGCCGTCCCCCGCGCGGAACTCGCGGCACGGCTCACCGAGCGGGGCGTCCCGGCCTCCCCGGTGCACGACGTGGCCGAGGCGCTGACCGCGCCGCAGGTGCGCCACCGAGGCCTGGTGATCGAGTCCGGCGACTACCGCGGGCCGGCCTCCCCCGTGTCGCTCTCCCGCACCCCGGCCCGGGTCCGGCCCGAGGTACGGGGAGCCGGGGCGGACACCCGGGAGGTGCTGGACGCGGCCGGGTACGACGGCGCGGCGATCGACAGGGCGGTCGCGGACGGTGTCGTACGGCTGCCGGGCCCGCGCTGAGCCGAGTCGCGCCGCGGTGCCGGGCGATTGTCAGTGGTGGGTGCGAGGGTGATCGTCATGACACCACTTCTCTTGACCGACGTCGAGGCCGCGGTACGGGCCGGTCGGGGTGCGGACACGGCCGACCCGGGGAACACTACGGCCCCCGGTGCCCGAGGACACCGGGGGCCGCCCCGCATCCCGGCAGCCTTCCCCCACGAAAGGTCACCAGGACTCCCCTGAGTGTGGATCAGGGTCTGATCTCGTCAGAAGGTCAATGCGGCACCCTCCCCGAGACCCGCCTTCATCATGCACCGGTTGGCGAAGGTGGTGGACCAGCCGACGTGCTTGCCGTTCCACACACCGGACACGGTCACCGTGATCGGCTGCCATTCCTTGGTACAGATGACGTCGGACGTGTTGCTCACCAGGTGGGTCAACTGCCCGTCCACCTTGGCGAGTTCCGCGCACGCCGCGGCCGGCGTCGGGTGGGTCCCGGCGGGGCGCGGCGCACAGGTCAGTGTCACGGCACGCTCGACTGCCGCGGAGGTGGCGTCCTCGCCCTGGCCGACCGTGAGCACCAGGGCGGACGGCGCGTAGAGGCTCGTGGGCTTGGGAGCCTCGGCCTGCGCGGTGCCTGATGTCGCGGCGAGGACGCAGGTGGCCGCCGCGGCGGTTGCTCCCATCGTCCTGAGGGTGCGACGCATGGTGGACTCTCCTTCACTCGATGCGGTTGGTGACTGCGGTGAGGAGTCTTGCCCGTGCGGAGAGTGAGTGCCAGGCGGATGGTCGATTTCCGGATGTGTGCGTTCGGTGGACGGGGCCCGTACGAGCGTTCGGGCAGCTCAGGAGCAGTGGCGCGGCCGTGTGGCGCCTGTCCAGCATATGGACAATCGTCATTGGTATAAACGCTAACTACCCTCTGACCTGCGCATTCTCGAAAATGGTTCTTTTTTCGACAACCCGCTTCGACCGGAAATCATCGCTCCGCACGCGGTTGAACCGGGTCGCCGCGCACTCATGAGGGGTTGGCGGCCGCACCCTCGGTGCTGATCAGTACGACCGTTGAGTCGGCCCCGATGCCGAGATCGGACCGGCGCCCGGCGCTCCCCTCCCCGGTGAGGGCGGCACGCGCCCCCGCCAGGGAGGCGGCACCGCACGGCCCGGACGAGACGCCCAGGTCCGCCAGGTCGCGCACGGCCGCCGCGCTGTCGGCGTCGCGGACGGCGACGGCGGCGTCCAGGCCGTCGCGCAGCGCGGGCCACGCCAGCGCCGACGGCGTGCCGCAGTTGAGACCCGCCATCGTGGTGACGCCGGTCTCCACGCTGGTCAGCCGCCCCTCCCGGAGGCTGGCCAGCACGCACGCGGCCACCTCCGGCTCCACGGAAAGCAGCGCGGCGGGCGCCTCGCCGGAGCCGGTCATGGCGGGCCGTCGACCCCGGTAGTGCGCCACGGCGGCCTGGGCGAGCGATCCCACGCCCACCGGGACGGCGACGAGGGACGGTGCCCCGGCGTCCGCCTCGGCCAGTTGCTCGTCGATCTCGGCGAACAGCGTCGCGTACCCCTCGACGATCAGCGCGGGAATCTCCTCGTAGCCGTGCCACGCCGTGTCCTGGATGAGGACGGCGTCCGGCGCCCCGGCCGCGTCGGCCGCCCTGCGCACCGCCGCGTCGTAGGGCCCCGGCACGACGGTGACCTCGGCGCCCTCGCCCGCGATCGCGGCCACGGCCGCCGGGTGCACGCCCTCGGGGACGAAGACGTGCGCGCGCCGGCCGAGGCGCCGCGCCATTCTGGCCACGGCCCGCCCGTGGTTGCCGTCGGTGGCGGTGACCAGACGCAGCCGCCTGCCGTCGGCCGCGGCCGCCCCGCTCCCGTGCCGCGCCAGGACCCGGTGGATCGCCCAGGACGCGCCGAGCGCCTTGAACGCGGGCAGGCCGAGCCGCTCCGACTCGTCCTTGACGAAAACCCGCCCGACCCCCAACTCAGCTGCCAGTGGAGGCGTTTCACGTAGGGCGGTCGGCGTGTGACCGGGCAGCGCGGCGTGGAACGCGCGGGCCTCCGTGGGCGGCGGAGGACAGGTCCAGGACCGCGCCGCGGGCCGCGCGAACCAGGGGAGGCAGGGGAGGGAGGAGCGGGCGGCACGCGAGGCGGGGGAGGCGGGGGAACCGGCCATGGAGGAGTAAGTCTCTTGATCCGTCATGGCTCCAGCCTGCGGGCCGCTGTCCCTTCGGTCCAGCGATTGTTTCCGACGGATAATGTTCGGAACGGCTGATGAATCATCGGATGAGGCCGACGGAAGGCGGAGGGGAAGCCTGCCGTCGGGAGGGGAGAGAGCGGACGTGTTCGACCTGCACCGGCTGCGACTGCTGCGCGAACTGAAACACCGGGGGACGCTCGCCGCCGTCGCCTCGGCGCTTTCCTACAGCCCTTCCTCGGTGTCCCAGCAGCTCTCGCAACTGGAAGCGGAGGTGGGCGTCCCGCTGCTGGAACCGGTCGGGCGGCGCGTGCGCCTGACCCCGCAGGCCGACATCCTCGTCGCCCACACCGAGGCGGTCCTCGCCCGCCTGGAACGCGCCGAGGCGGACATCGCCGCCTCGCTCCCGGGCCTGACCGGAACCCTGCGCATCGCCTCGTTCCAGACCGCGGCCCTCACGCTGGTGCCGATCGCGCTGACCCTGCTGCGCGAGGAGCACCCCGCCCTGCGCGTGCACGTCACCCAGGCCGAACCGGAGACTGCGCTGCCCGCGCTGCTCGCCCGCGACTTCGACCTCGTCGTCGCCGAGGAGTACCCCGGCGACCCCGGCCCCCGCCCCGCCGGACTCCACCAGGAAGACCTCCACCAGGACCCCCTGCGGCTGGCCCTGCCCCTCGCGCCGGACGAGGACGCGGCACCGTACCGGGGCGAAGCCGGACCCGCACCGCACACGCGCGGCGCCCGGTCCGCGCTGCTCGCCTGCGCCGAGCGGCCCTGGGTCATGGAACCGCCCGGCAGCGCGGCCCGGCGCTGGGCGACCACGCTGTGCCGCACCGCCGGCTTCGAACCCGACGTGCGGTTCGAGTCCCCCGATCTCCTGCTCCACCTGCGCCTGGTCGAACAGGGCCACGCGGTGGCGCTCCTGCCCGACCTGGTGCGGGGCGGCCGCGAACCGGCGGTGCGGCTCGTGC
The DNA here is from genome assembly GCF_016905445.1 of Streptomyces sp. G44. GTDB lineage: Bacteria > Actinomycetota > Actinomycetes > Streptomycetales > Streptomycetaceae > Streptomyces. The sequence continues at coordinate 15,785 of NZ_JAFEXF010000073.1, read as the reverse complement.
CGTTGCCCCGGGGGCAGCGGGCCCGCCGCCTGTTCACCGCCGTCCGCGCGGGCCGCAGCTCCCACCCCGCGATCCGCGCCTGCCGCCGGGCGCTCCGTCACGCGGCCGGCACGCCTGCCGACTGACGGGGCGTCACGTCACCCGGTCAGCTCCGCGAGAAGGCCAGCACCGCCGCGAGGTTCATGGGCTGCCGCGTCGAGAGGTAGACGTACGGCGCGCCGCCGTAGGAGTTCCGCAACTCGATGCGCAGGGCCGTGGGGACGTAGGAGCGCAGGAGCAGGAGCGCGTACGGGTTCGCCCGGACGGTGCGCCACTCGAAGGCCTCCCGCTCGTCGAGGATCTCGGTGGCCCCGAGCGCCTCGATCGGGATGGTCCGCTCGCCGACGACGAGCGAGCCCGGCGTCACGAGGATGCGCACCCTGCCGTGGGCGTGCACGAGCGCGGCGGCCACCGCGACGCCGGCCGCGGCCGTGACCGCCGCGGCCGTCACACCGAAGGGAATCGCCCCGAGCCCCAGCCCGGCCCCGCCCAGCGCGACCAGGGCCCACCAGGAGCGGGGCACACTCAGCCGCTCTTCGTAGATGTGCATGCCCGAATCCTGGCAGGTCGTCCGGCGCCGCGCACAGAGGGCCCGGCGGGAGGCAACGCGAAGCATCCGGTTGCCGTCCTTCAAGGAGCAAGAGGGGCACAAGAGTTCGTTTGCGTGTCCTGTGAAGAGTGATGAGGAGGAGGACCACTTTGAGACGCGTCTCACGAGCGGCGACCACGGCGCTCGCGGTACTCGCGCTCGCGGCGGCGGCCCCGGGGACGGCACTCGCGCTGCCGTCCACCGATGCCCCGCCACCCGCGCCGTCCGCCCCGCCCGGCGGCGACCAGGGCCTTCCGGAAGGCTGGCGACTGGCCGGCGAGGGCGCCGGCGAGGAACTGGTGTGGGCCTCGCCCGAGCCGGTGCCCATGGGGAACGCCCGGGTCGAGTTCTACTCCGGGGACCAGCTCCTCGGCAGGCCCGTGGCCGCGCGGGACGGCCGTTCGTTCCGGTTGCCGCTCAACGGCACGCGTGTCGGCCCGGCGAAGAAGCTGCGTGTGCTGGCCGGCGGGCGCCGCCTGGACGAGGCAGGCGCCGGCCGCGCGTCGACCGCCCCGCGCACCGTCTCTCCCGCGGCGCTGCCGCCCGCCAACGCGGTCGACCCCGGCAAGCCCGGGGGCTACCGCACCGTCCGGGGCGCGTACACCCTCAAGTCCGTGCGGCTGCCCGGCTTCACGGAGCCGGTGGAGATGCGGGCCGACGTGGTCGGGCCCGCCGACGCGCCGGGGAAGCGGCCGCTCGCGCTGTTCCTGCACGGCCGTCACTACACCTGCTACGGCGCCGGGGACGAGGCGAACGGGGACTGGCCCTGCAAGGCCGGCATGAAGCCGATCCCCAGTCAGGACGGCTACCAGCGGGCCCAGAAGCTCCTCGCCTCCCAGGGCTACGTCACCGTGTCCATCGCCGCCAACGGCATCAACGGCCAGGACCACCTCGCCGAGGACGGCGGCGCCCAGGCCCGCTCCTCGCTCGTGAGGCTGCACCTCGCCCACTGGGCGGACTGGGCGCAGAAGCCGGCCGACGCCCCCGAGGCCGTGCGCGCCGTCGCCCCGGCCGACCTGTCGCGCGTACTCCTCGTCGGACACTCGCGCGGCGGCGAGGGCGTCAACAGGGCGGCGCTCGACAGCCTTTACGCGCCGCCCGCCGACCAGGACGGCTACCACGGCCCGGTGCGCTGGAAGATACGCGGCAACGTCCTGATAGGCCCCACCATCTTCGGCCAGAACCCGGTCCCGGACGTGCCCTCGGCGACGATCCTGCCCGGCTGCGACGGAGACGTCTCCGACCTCCAGGGCGAGATCTACGTCGACGGGACGCGCCGCGTCAGCAAGGGCACCGCCCTGCACAGCGCGCTCTACATGGTCGGCGCCAACCACAACTTCTTCAACAGCGAGTGGACTCCCGGGCAGGCGAAGGCGCCCGCCGAGGACGACTTCCACTCCGACGGCGACGACCCGGTCTGCTCCCCGGGCAAGAAGACCCGCCTGAGCGCCAAGCAGCAGCAGACCGCGGGCGCCACGTACATAGCCGCGGCGGCCCGGCTGTTCGTCGCGGGCGACGACCGGGTGCGCCCTCTTCTCGACGGCTCGAACCGGCGCGCTCCCTCGGCGGACCCCGCACGGGTCCTGACCCACGCCGTCGGCGCCCGCCGCACGGAGGCCTTCGTGCCGGACTCCAAGGCCACGGTCAAGGGCGCCCGGCTCTGCACGCAGGTGTCCTCCGACGCCGCCCGTTCCTGCCTGCCGCCCGACGCGGTGGGCGCCTCGCCGCACTTCGCCGGCTGGGAGATCTCCCCGGAGCCCGGCCGTGACGCGGTGGCGATGCGCTGGACACGGCCGGGCACCCCGGCCCGGCTGAGCCCCGCCCGCCCGGTCTCCCTGGCCGGTGCCAAGGACGTGGCGCTGCGGGTGATCGTGCCGCCCAACAGCAAGAACACCCGGTTCGACGTGACGCTCGTCGACGCGGCCGGACACCGCGCGAAGCTCGGCACCGCCCGCGTCGACGGGCTGCCGGGCAGCGGAAGGACCGCCTCGTACTGGGGCCGCGAGGTCCGCCTGCCGCTGACGGCTGAGGCGAAGGAGAAGCTGGACCTCAAGCAGGTGAAGACCCTCGAACTCACCCCGCGCAGCCGCTCCGGCAAGGCCTGGCTGATGGACGCCTGGGGCCGGCGCCCCGGCACACCCGCCGTCGAGGCGGCCGCCCTGCCCCGTGTCGACATCGGCCGGCTGACCGTCGACGAGGGCGACTCCGGGGCGCGGACCTACCACGTTCCGGTACGCGTCTCGGGCGAGGGCAGCGGCCAGGTCCGGCTCTTCGCGCCCGAGCCCGGCTCCGACCGGGTCACGTCCCGTCTCGTGACGGTGCGGCCGGGCGGCCATGAGATCGACGTACCGGTGGAGGTCCGGGGCGACACCCGCTACGGCTACGACCTCGCGCGGGACGCGTTCGCCAAGGCGGTGCGCGGTGCCGTGGTCGGCTCCCACCACGGCGGCGTGACGGCACGCAACGACGACCCGATGCCGAAGCTCACCATGGAGCCCGTCGCCGGCCGCGTCGCCGAGGGCAAGCCGCTGAAGTGGCGGCTGAAGATCGCCGAACCCGTCGACGTGGACATCAGCGCGGGCGTCACGTTCCTGCCGGTCGACGGCGGCGCCGAGCTCTCCACGCTCGACGTGGACCCGCGCTGGCTGAAGGACGAGACCGGCCAGTCGCCCCGGCCGGGACGCGCGCTCTCCAAGCTGAAGGAGTCCCTCTACCTCGTCCTGCCCGCGGGCAAGAAGAGCGTCGACATACGCGTCCCCACGATCAAGGACGACGTGCGCGAACCGGACGAGTCCCTCAAGGCCCAGCTGTTCGTCCACGACCAGAACTGGGAGCCGCAGCCCGGCCCGGTGATCACCGGAACGGTCCGGGGCGGCCAGTAGCACGAAGCGGTCCCCCGAAAGAAGAGGGGCGGGCAACTCGGCACGCAACAAGCCGAGTCGCCCGCCCCTCTGCCGGAGGGCGTGCCAAATCCGTGGCGCGCCCTGAGCGGGCGTACGTAGGGTGCAGCCATGCCCGGAGACGTGATCAACGCCGAACTCCAGCTCCTGCGCGCCGACCACGCACCCGCCCTGCGCGCCTTCGAGGAGGAGAACCGCGCGTACTTCGCCGCGTCCGTCCCCGACCGGGGCGACGCCTACTTCCGCGACTTCACGGCCCGGCACAGCGCCCTCCTCGCCGAGCAGGCGGCCGGGCTCTGCTTCTTCCACGTACTGGTGGACGACGCGGGCCAGGTGCTCGGGCGGGTCTCTCGTCGACGTGGCGGACGGCCGCGCCGAACTCGGCTACCGCATCGCGGAGCGGGCCACCGGACAGGGCCTCGCCACGCGGGCCGTCCGGCAGGTCCGCGAACTCGCCGCCACCGCGTACGGCCTCACCGGACTGCGCGCCGTGACGACGTACGACAACCCGGGCTCACGGGCCGTACTGACCCGCGCCGGGTTCGTGGCGTCCGGCGACATCAGGCTCGACGGCCGCCCGGGAACCAGCTACGTACTCGGTCTCTGAGCGCTGCGTCTCCGGGGCGGGCTGCTGCTGGGCCCGCTCCAGGAAGCGGAGCAGCTCCACCGGGAAGGGCAGCACGAGGGTGGAGTTCTTCTCGGCGGCGACGGCCACCACGGTCTGCAACAGGCGCAGTTGGAGCGCGGCGGGCTGTGCGGACATCTCCTTCGCGGCCTCGGCGAGCTTCTTGGACGCCTGGAGCTCCGCGTCGGCGTTGATGACGCGGGCCCGCCGCTCGCGGTCCGCCTCGGCCTGGCGGGCCATGGACCGCTTCATGGTCTCCGGCAGCGACACGTCCTTGATCTCGACCCGGTCGATCTGCACGCCCCAGCCGATGGCCGGGCTGTCGATCATCAACTCCAGGCCCTGGTTGAGCTTTTCGCGGTTGGACAGCAAGTCGTCCAGGTCACTCTTGCCGATGATCGACCGCAGGGAGGTCTGCGCCATCTGCGAGACCGCGAAGCGGTAGTCCTCCACCTGCACGACGGCGTTCGCCGCGTCGACGACCTTGAAGTAGATGACGGCGTCCACCCGCACCGTGACGTTGTCCCGCGTGATGCCGTCCTGCGCGGGCACGGGCAGCGTCACGATCTGCATGTTCACCTTGCGCAGCCGGTCGACGCCCGGAACGATCATGGTGAAGCCGGGGCCCCGCACGTGGCCCGAGAGCCGGCCCAGGCGGAAGACCACCCCGCGTTCGTACTGCTTGATCACGCGGGCCGCCGCCACCGCGTACACGAAGCAGCCCGAGGCGACCGCGGCGCCTGCCGTCAGCAGCTCATCGACCATGGCGACCCCCCTGACGTCCGAGTCGGCCATTGATCTCACGATATGCCCGTGGATGTCCTTCGGTCGAGCCCCCGGACACCCCGGATTCCACCGGCGGTGCGCGCGTCAGCCCGTGCGGGGCCGGGACTCGTACAGCCGCGCGTGGTAGCGGCCGTCGGACTCGTGCCCGGTCGGGTCCTCACCGGCCAGGATCACCCGCCGCACGGCGTCCCGCCGCTCCTGGGCGCTGGTGAACAGCCGCTGCGGATACGTCCGCGAGGCGTCCGTGACCGTGGCCAGGCCGTGTGCGGCCAGGGTCACGGCGATACGCCGGTACGGTACGGTCCGCAGCGCGAACGCGCTCACCCACACCGGCATCCGGGCGCAGCCGAGCAGCGCGTCGAACGTGCGGTGGGTGATGTAGCTGGTGCCTCCGGTGACGGTGATCAGTCCGGCGCGGGCGACCGCGCGGCACAGGCCGCGACTGGGCGGGCACCGTTCGAGGTCCTCGGCGTACGCCTCGTCGAGCAGGCCCACGTCCAGCGCGTACCGCGTGGCGTTGGCCGCGACGTCGAGCCCGATCACCGGCGTGGCGTCCGCCCGCCGCCGCCCGGCGTAGAACTCCTTGTCGCACGCGAGGAGTTCCTGCGGCGTGAGCGCGGCGACCGCGTCGGAGGTGTAGTGCGCGTACAGGTCGGCGAGCGTGAGGTCGTGGTTGAGCAGCGCCGCGTTGATGCCGTAGGAGCAGCACACGTCGAGGACGGTCACGGGCCCCTCGTGGCCGGCTGTCCGGGAGCGCTGTTCCCGCGTGCGGCGGAAGACCGCCTGGGCGTGGTGCGGGATCTCGTACTCATAGGGCGCGAGCGTCCGGAAGTAGGCGCGCGGGTCCGGCTGGTCGTAGATGTCGTCGAACCGGGTCTTGCCCGACGCGGTCGGCGTCCTGTGCTGATCTGTGGCCATGGAGCACCTCCGGGACCGAGGGGCCGCATACGAGGCGGACGTGCACCTCTACCCGACCCGTGCCACCCCCGGTAGGCCTCCCGGCACTATCCGGCCACGGCGCCGTCCGGCCGCGCCGTCCGCGGGCCGCCTCCCCGGCCACTTCGGAGCTGGCTACCCTGGAGCCGATGTTCTCCTCCCAGGGTCCCACGCTGCGCGAGCTGGCCGGTCAGGCGCTCTCCTCCACCGAGCGGGGCTACGACCTGCTCGCCCCGAAGTTCGACCACACGCCGTTCCGCACCCCTGACCGGTTCCTGGAGGCGACCGCCGAGGTGCTGCGCCCGCTCGGCCCCTTCGACGCAGGCCTCGACGTGTGCTGCGGGACCGGCGCCGGCGCCCGGACGCTGCTGCCGCTGTGCCGGGAGCGGGTGACCGGCGTGGACTTCAGCGCGGGGATGCTGGCCGCGGCCGACCGGGCGGTGCGCGGGCCGGTCGGGGGCGGTCCGGTGGTCGAGTGGGTGCGCGCCGACGCCCGTGCGCTGCCGTTCGCCGGGGGCTTCGACCTGGCGGTCAGCTTCGGGGCGTTCGGCCACTTCCTGCCCGCCGAGCGGCCCGCCCTGTTCGGCGGCGTCCACCGGGCGCTGCGCCCCGGAGGCCTCTTCGCCTTCCCGATCGGCGCGCCGCAGCCCGTCACCTCCCCGTGGCACTGGGCCCTGCTCGGCTTCGACGGGATGATGCGCGTGCGGAACCTCCTGTGGCGTCCCCGGTTCGTCATGTACTACCGCACCTTCGCCCTGGGCGGCGTACGCGAAGACCTCCTGGACGCCGGATTCGACGTGTCGCTGCTGCCGCTGGAGGAGTTCGGCCGCCGCCCCGACGGCAGCCCGCGGTGGCGCCTGGTGGTGGCGCGCAAGGGCTGACGGCCGGGGAGAGGGAGGGGCGGCTCGTGCCCCTACTCCTTGCCGTCGGCCGCCGCCCGCAGCGCGGCCACGTCGAGCTTCTTCATGCCGAGCATCGCCCGCATGGCGCGCTGGGCCCGCTCGGTGTCCGGGTCGGACAGGAGCTCGTGGAGGGCGGTGGGCACGATCTGCCAGGACAGGCCGTACTTGTCCTTGACCCACCCGCAGGGCCCCTCCGAGCCGCCTTCGGAGAGCTTCGTCCAGTAGTGGTCGACCTCCTCCTGGTCGGCGCAGTCGATCGTGAAGGAGACGGCCTCGTCGAAGGTGAACTCGGGGCCGCCGTTGAGAGCCATGAAGTCCTTGCCGTCCAGCCCGAACTCCACGGTGAGCACGGTGCCGGCCGGGCGCGGGGCGCCCTCTCCGTAGTACGTGATGTTCTTGATCTCCGAGTTCGGGAAGACCGAGACGTAGAACTCCGCCGCCTCCTGGCCCTCGGTGTCGAACCAGAGGCAGGGTGTGATCGTGGGCATGGCACTCTCCTGTCGCGTACGCGCGCCGGGCCCGTCCGCGCTCTGCGGCGCTCCGGGACGTTCTGTGGCGTTCTCTCTAGGGGGACCGTCGCACCGCCCGGAACTCATCGCCACACGGTCACCCTGTTTTCCGTACGCTCGGCTCCCGCTCCGGACGGATGCCGAAGTGCCGCTCGTACGCCGCGAGCACCTCCGCCTCCGTGGTCAGTTCGGTGACGTGCCGCTCCCCGTCCACGGTGGCGGTGAGGGTACGGCCGCTGAGGGTGATCCGACCGTCATCGGTGAGGATCGAGCAGACCAGGGAGCGGGTGAAGTGGGAGTCGGGTGAGGTGCGGTGGTACCAGGCACCGGCCCGGAAATCGGCAAGGGCGCGCGGCCGCGGGTCGAGCAGGTACTGCCGCTTGCCGTCCTTGAGCACCTCCAGATCACCGGCCGGGTCACCCGCCGCATCTTCCTGCGAGGCCTCCACGAGACGGAACGTGCCGCCGGGGTCGGCCTGCTCGCCCCGCTCACCGAAGGCGAGCGGCAGGTGGCTGTGCGCGCCGAACCCGACGTCCGCGAGCCAGTCGCCGCCGTCCCGCGTGCCCACGCGCAGCGCCAGATGGTCGTACGGGATGCCGAGCTGCCCCGTGCCGTCGTCCACGCGGGCCTGCATCAGCGTGACGTCGAAGCCGAGGGCCGTCAGGAGGGCGGCGAAGGCACCGTTGAGTTCGTAGCAGAAGCCGCCTCGGCGGGCGTCCACGACCTTCGCCACCAGTGCCTCGGCGGTGAGCTCGATCTCCTCGCCGAGGTGGACCGACAGGTTCTCGAAGGGGATGGCGCGCAGGTGCGCGAGATGCAGCTCGCGCAGCGCCTGGCCGGTGGGGGCGGCGGGGCGCGCGACGCCGATGCGCCGCAGGTAGGCGTCGGTCTGTTCGGTGTTCATGGGACCAGTGTGGTGGGGGAGCGGGAGGCGGACCACGGACCACGGGACGTGACGCTCTCGGACCTCCGACCTAGGCCCCGTCCGCGGCGCAGGATCACCCGGGCGCCCGGCGCGGGATGAGGGAGGCGGGAGGGGGCCTCCCCGCAGACTCGGAGGATGGTATCGACACGACGGGGCGTTCTGGCAGGGTTGTTGGCCGCGGGGCTGGTGCCCGGCGCGGCGGGTGGGGCCGTGGCCGGAGGGGCCGCGGCGGTGGGGCCCCGCCCTCCCGCCTCGCTGCTGGGGCACGAGGTCCGCCGGCTGCCCACCTCACGCAAGGTGCTCGCGCTCACTTTCAACGCCGCGTGGGACGACAGCGGGGTCGACACCGTCCTGTCCGAGCTGCGGCGCCGCCGGCTCAAGGCGACGTTCTTCCCGACCGGCCAGTTCGCCAGGGACCGTCCCGGGGCTGTCCGGGCCATGGGCGCCGAGCACGGGCTCGGCAACCACTCCTACAGCCACCCGTACTTCGACGGCTTGAGCACCGCGCAACGGGAGCGGGAGGTGCGGCGCGCCGACACGGCGATCCGGGCCGCGGCGGGGACCGAGCCGCTGCCGTTCTTCCGCTTCCCCTACAGTTCCACCACGGCGGAGTCGGTCGCCGACGTGAACAGGCTGGGGTACGCGGCGATCGAGTTCACCACCGACACCAACGGCTACCTCGGGCCGGGGGGCGGCATGACCGTGGAACGCGTGGTCGAACGGGCCGTCGACGCGTTCGCGCCGGGCGCCATCATCCAGATGCATGTGGGAAGCACGGGTGACGGGGTCGTGCTGGATGCCCAGGCGCTGCCCCGGATCCTCGACGCGGTGCGGGCGGGAGGCTATGGCGTGGTCGACCTGCGCGCGTTCCTGGTTGCGGACGAGCGGCGCGGGGCCGCTCGCCTCGGTTAGCGGCGGAGCGCCGTAGCCCCGCACGTGCGAGGCGTAGGCGCGCACCGGGAATCCGTGGTTCCCGCTGATCGGCAACGGACCGGCGGTGACCGGGCACGCGGCGGAGAGTCCATGCCATGCGCGTCCCGCGCCAACGGGTTCCCGCGCTCCCGCCCGGTGTCGAGCCGGTCCTGCCGGTGCGGACCGTCCGGTGAGCCGGGCGCCCCCGGGTGCGCGGTCAGCCCCGATCGCCGTTGAGCCACGCGAGCAGGCGGGCGCGCTTCTTGTAGGAGCACGTCGCGTAGGCGGTGCCGGACGTGACGCCCGTGCGGGGCCCGCCCCGCAGCTCGTGCCCGAAGTCGGCGGGGCCGTATTCGCCGTCGCGGTGGCCGTCCATGTCGTCGGCCCAGTCCAGGAGACCGAAGTCGAGGTCGAGGTGCTCGAAGTACCGGTCGGGGTCGGCCGGTTCCACCGGTGCGGTACGAACGCCTGCCCCGCCGGTGGAACGGTCCTCGAGGCAGCCGTTGGAGCGCACGGGCTGGCCCAGCCACCACCCGGCCAGGAAGACGGCGTACAGAGTGGTGACGACGCCGAGGCGCCGCAGGGTTGTCCAGGCAGGCATCCGGGGAGTGTCGCACGACCCGAGGCCTCCGCACGCGGCGGCGGACCTGCCGGGTCACGCCGCACCGCTCCCTACCGCCAGTGGCCCTCGAACCACGCTTGCAGGCGGGGGCGTTCGCTCGTGTCGTCGGTGCAGGCGGCGGCGGAGGCGGTGAGCGTCTGGGTCACCGTGTCGTGGGCGCCGCCACGCGGGTCGTAGGACACGTCCGGCGTCGGGATCGGCAGCGGCGTAAGGGTGGGGAACGGTTCGGGTTCGTACTGCTCGGCGAACCGGTCGAGGGCGGCCCGGTCGACGCGGCATTCGGCAGTGACGGGCTGACCCAGGTACCAGCCGGCGACGAACACGCCGTAGACCGCGGCGGCGGCGCCGAGGCGGCGCGGGGTGACCCGGCGGGGGGTGTTCACCGGCGCCCCCGCTCCAGCACACGGGCGGCGTCCCGCAGCGCCCGGACCGCGGCTTCGCTGTCCTTGGCCCGGCTGTCGCGGAGGAACTGGCAGGCGGTCGAGAGCGCCTCCTCCCGCATGACGGCCTCGTTCCCCATGGCCGCGGAAGGGCCGGTGCACACGCCGGGCAGCGGGTCCCCGGTCATGGACTGGTTCCCGGAGCCGTGGCGAGGACCGGCCGAGTGCTCCACGACGATGTCGTCCGGGCCCGCGCCGCCGCTCCGGTCGGCGGCGAGGGTGAACCCGGCGCCGAACGCGGCGGCGGTGAAGGCCGCCCCGGCCCCGAGGGCGGCGCGGAGGCTGACCCGGCGTATCACGGGTGGTGTTGTGCGCATGCCGAAGGACCCTACTCGCAGGTGTGCGGTGTGCCGCCGGGCGCCTGGAGGCAGCCGGGGGTGACCAAGGCCGGGCTCGGCGCTGTGGCCGAGGTGTCATCCTCATCCGCACACGTGTCAACTCCCGGGTGCCGCACGTCAGTACATGTGTATAGTCACCGGTGACGCACGTGCCCCGCCGGGCGCGTGACGACGTGAGAGAACCAGGAGGTGAGCCCGATGGCCACGCAGCACCCTTGCCGGGCCCTCCTGACCGCAGTCCGCGCCTGACGTCCGTTCCACCGGAACAGAGACAGGCCGCGCCCGCCCAGGAGAGCCGCACACCGCGATCGAACCTCCTGAGCGAAGGAACCCGAACACCCTTGACCACCACCTCTTCGCGGGCCCACGTCCGCGACTTCCACGTCAGCGTCTCCGACGAGGTCCTGGACGACCTGCGCGCCCGTCTGCGACGCACCCTCTTCACCACGGCCACCGACCCGACGTTCTGGGCCGCCGGCACCGACCCCGACTACCTGCGCGACCTCGTCACCCATTGGGCGGACGGCTTCGACTGGCGTGCCGCGGAAGCCGCGCTCAACGCCCACCCGCACCACATCGCCGACGTCGCGGGCACCTCCGTCCACTTCGTGCACCTGCGCGCGGCACGACCCGAAGGCGCCCCCGCCCCGCTGCCGCTGGTCCTCACCCACGGCTGGCCGAGCAGCTACGTCGAGATGCTGGACCTCGCCCGGCGGCTCGCCGACCCCGGCGGCCACGGCGGTGACCCCGCCGACGCCTTCGACGTGGTCGTCCCCTCGCTGCCCGGCTTCCTCCACTCCGGGCTCCCCCAGGGGACGTTCACCCGCGAGGGCGTCGCCGGGATCTGGCACGCGCTGATGACCGACGGCCTCGGCTACCGCCGCTTCGGCGCCTTCGGCGGCGACATCGGGGGAGGAGTGACGCAGTGGCTCGGCGCGCGCTTCCCCGGGGAGGTCGCGGGCGTGCACATCACCTCCGCGGTGGTCGCCGCCGACTTCGACGCCGACCCGCCGACCGCCGAGGAACAGGCCTACCTCGACCACCTCGCCGCGTACGACCTCGACGACCAGGGCTACAGCGAGATCATGTGCACCCGGCCCGACACGATCGCCGCCGCGCTGCGGGACTCCCCGGCGGGCCTGCTCGCCTGGATCATCGACAAGTACCGCGACTGGAGCGACTGCGACGGCGACCTGGAGGCCCGCTGGGACAGGGACACCCTGCTCACCGTCGCCACCCTCTACTGGGCCACCGGTTGCATCGGCTCGTCCTTCCGCCAGTACTACGACTACGTACGGCACAACAGGCGGGTGCCGCCCGTCTCCGTCCCGGGCGCCGTCACCCTCAGCCATGAGCCGGCCAACCGGAACTACCCGAAGAGCCTCGCCGAGCGCGTCTTCACCGACCTGCGCCACTGGAGCACGCCGCGCAACGGCGGTCACTTCATGGCGTACGAGGAGCCCGAGCAGGTCGCGCGCGAACTGCGGGCCTTCTTCGGCCCGTTGAGGGACGAGAGCACAGCGGGCTGACGGCTGGCGCGGCTCCGGGGGCCGCCCCCGGCCGACCGCGCAACCGTATGCCCACGACTGAAACCGGCCATCCCCGTGGCAGGGAAGTCGTCTACACGCATCCCCGGCGAGCCTGCCGCCGGATTGCCCTTTGCCGGCGCCGACAAACTCTTCGCCCCGTTCGACCGGCTGGTCGGCGACCGGGGCGGCGTGCGTCGGGGGCGGCTGCCGGGGACGCGTGGGCATCCCGAGCCGCGGCAAATCGGGACACCATGCAGGTGTGCGGTGAAGGGGAGCCGACTATTCCGCGCCAATGGCGACGAAACCGTTGACACGTGACTGCACCCTGTGGCCTAGACGGCGCCCCCGGCTCTCCTCCCAGGGGATGACACTCCACCCCACGCAGTACACCGACTGTGGGCCGATAGTCCGACTCGCAGGCGGACTTACGCCCCCGGATCGGCGACGAGTATGGAGAGGCATCCTGCTGGCCCCCCTGACGTGCGGCGATCGCGCGGACGGAGGGTCGTTCCCTGCCTGCCCAACCCGACGGGAGTCCCTTTCGCCGTGGCTACGTTCCTGTACAAACTAGGCCGCCTCGCCTTCCGGCGACGCCGTTATGTGGCGCTGCTCTGGGTGGCGCTCCTCGTCGGTGCGGGAGTCGCTGCCTCGACCGCTCCCGCCCCGCCCGAGGACTCCTTCTCGATGCCGGGGACGGAGTCGCAGAAGGCCTTCGACCTCCTTGAGAAGCGCTTCCCCGACTCCAGCGCCGACGGCGCCAGTGCCCGCGTCGTCATACGTGCCCCCGAGGGCGAGAAGATCACCTCCGCCGACTCGAAGGCCGAGGTCGCGAAGATGGTCGCCGCCATCGGCAAGGGCTCGCAGGTGGCGGGTGTCGAGGACCCGTACAAGGCGAAGACCGTCAGCAAGGACGGCACCACGGCCTACACCTCGGTGACGTACAAGGTGGCCGCCCCCGAGCTCACGGACAAGTCGCGGGAGGCCCTCACCAAGGCCACCGACGCGACCCGTGACACGGGCCTGACCGTCGAGACCGGCGGCGACGCCGTCATGGCCGAACAGGAGATGGGCGGCAGCGCCGAACTCATCGGCATCGCGATCTCCGCCGTCGTCCTGATCCTCACCTTCGGCTCGCTGGTCGCCGCCGGCATGCCGCTGCTCACCGCCATCATCGGTGTCCTCATCGGCGTCATGGGCATCGCGGCGCTCGGCAGCGCCCTCGAACTCTCCGCCACGACCGCCACGCTGGCGACGATGATCGGCCTCGCCGTCGGCATCGACTACGCCCTCTTCATCGTCTCCCGCTTCCGGGCGGAGATAGCCGAGGGCCGTACGCCGGAGGACGCGGCGGGCCGGGCCACCGGAACCGCGGGCTCCGCCGTGGTGTTCGCCGGACTCACCGTCGTCGTCGCCCTCTCCGGCCTCGCCGTCGTCAACATCCCGATCCTCACCAAGATGGGCCTGGCCGCGGCGGGCACCGTGGTCGTCGCCGTCCTCATCGCGCTCACCATGATCCCCGCGCTGCTCGGCTTCGCCGGCCGCAAGGTACTGCGCCGCAAGGACCGCAAGAAGTCCACCAGCGAGCTCCAGGACCCGAACGCCAAGCCCAAGCTCGGCACCCGCTGGGCCCGCTTCGTGCTGCGCCGCCCGCTCGCCGTCCTGCTCGTCGCGGTCGTCGGCCTCGGCGCGGTGGCGGTCCCGGCCACCAGCCTCGAACTCGGCCTGCCCGACGAGGGCACGGCGGCGCCGGACAGCACTCAGCGCAAGGCGTACGACATGCTGTCCGAGTCCTTCGGCGCGGGCTTCAACGGCCCGCTGATGGTCACCGTCAGCAAGGACTCCGGGGTCGCCGACGCCGCCAAGACCGTCGGTGAGAAGCTCGCCAAGGTCGACGGCGTGGTCGCCGTGACGCCCCCCATGCCCAACAAGGCCGACAACACCGCGATCATGAACATCGTCCCCGAGACGGGGCCGAGCGATCACGAGACCGAGGAACTGGTCAAGTCGATCCGTTCCAGCGCCCAGGACATCGGGCCCGACACCGGCTCCGAGATCCTGGTCACCGGCCAGACCGCGATGACCATCGACTTCTCGCAGACCCTGGACGACGCGCTCCTGCCCTACCTGGGCCTGGTCGTCGGCCTCGCGTTCCTGCTCCTGATGCTGGTCTTCCGTTCGATCCTGGTCCCGCTCAAGGCCGCGCTCGGCTTCCTGCTCTCGGTGGCCGCCGCGCTCGGCGCCGTCGTCGCCGTCTTCCAGTGGGGCTGGCTCGCGGACATCGTGGGCGTCGACCAGCCGGGCCCGATCATGAGCATGATGCCGATCTTCATGATCGGCGTGGTCTTCGGACTTGCGATGGACTACGAGGTCTTCCTCGTGACCCGGATGCGCGAGGCGTACGTCCACGGGGCGAGCCCCGGCGAGTCGGTCGTGACCGGCTTCACCCACGGCGGACGGGTCGTGGCCGCGGCCGCGATCATCATGATCAGCGTCTTCTCCGGCTTCATCATGGAGAACGACGACATGATCAAGATGATGGGCTTCGGTCTGGCCGTCGCCGTCCTCTTCGACGCCTTCGTCGTCCGCATGGCGATCGTCCCCGCCGTGCTCGCGCTGCTCGGCAAGGCCGCCTGGTGGCTGCCGCGCTGGCTGGACAAGGCGCTGCCGAACGTCGACGTGGAGGGCGAGAAGCTGCACAAGGTCCTCGGCGACACGGTCCCGCCCGCGCCGGAGACCGACCGGGAGCTCCAGCCCGCCGGCAGGTGACACCGCGGTCCGCGCCGAGCGGGCCGGCCGGGACCGCCCCCTTCGGGGGAGCGCCCCGGCCGGCCCGCTCGGCCGTTGTGGGCCGCTCCGGCGCCGTCAGGAGTCCTGCCGCGCCGTGTCGTAACCGGCGCGGGCGGCGGCGATGGCGGGCCGGTGGTCGATCGACCAGTCGGCGAGCGCCTTGACGAGGTGCGTGAAGCTGTGGCCCATCGCGGTCAACTCGTACTCCACCTGGGGCGGGATCGTCGGATGCACCGTGCGCTGCACCAGGCCGTCGCGCTCCAGGCGGCGCACCGTGACGGTGAGCATCCGCTGCGAGATGCCGCCGTGAATCCTGCGCTGCAACTCCTTGAACCGCAGGACGCCCGCGGCGAGTTCGACGACCACGTACACGGACCACTTGTCGCCGAGCCGGTCGAGGACGTCCCTGACCCCGCACTCGTCCTGCGGTGTCTCACAGCTGATCACCGGGTCCGTGGCCCCGGAAGTGGTTACCGCGGTGTGCCCTGCTGACATTCAAGTGCCTCCTTACGCGGCCGGGTTGCCGCCGATGAAGATGGTTCCGAGCCGCCGGCCAGTGGCTCCACGCAAAGGAACCACTCACGACGGGGGAACCATCCCATGCTCATGATCACCGGTGCCGCGGGCGCCCTCGGCAAGCTCGTCACCGCCCGTCTCGCCCACGGCGCCGGCCGCGCCGGCCGTGACGGCTTCGTCGTCGGCACCCGCGTCCCGGCGCCCGGCGAGCGCCGCGTCGACTTCGACGACCCGGCGTCCCTGGACTTCTCCGGCGTCGACACCCTCCTGATGATCTCGGCGGGGGCCGCCGAGGACGACGTCGTCATCGCCCGCCACGACGCCGCGATATCCGCCGCCGAGAAGGCGGGCGTGCGCCACCTCGTCTACACCAGTCTCAGCGGCGACGGCGACCACCTCACCTACGCGCCGGCCCACCGCTGGACCGAGC
>NZ_JAFEXF010000072.1 GCF_016905445.1 Streptomyces sp. G44 | reverse complement strand
CCAGGACACCGGCCAGGGCCTGCGGCTGGTTGGCGACGATGCCCACCACCTTGCCGTCCAGACGGGCCAGCGCGCAGATGATGTTCCGCGCCCAGCGCTCGTGGACCTCCAGGTAGTCGCCGTCGTCGACGAGCTCCTCGATGACCTTGGCCATGTCGTACGGGCGGTTGCCGTCCGCCGGGACCAGGTCGAGCAGGACGTCCGAGCGGCGCTCGGCCGGGTCCTGCGACTCGTGCGCCGGGGGGTTCTCCCGGTTGTTCGAGGGGAGCATCGAGATGAGGTAGCGCACCTCGGCGAGGCAGGTCTCCTCGTCGTCGTACGCGAAGTGGCACACACCGGAGGTCTCGGCGTGCACGTCCGCGCCGCCCAGGCCGTTCTGGGTGATCTCCTCGCCCGTCACCGCGCGGACCACGTCGGGGCCGGTGATGAACATCTGGGAGGTCTCGCGGACCATGAAGACGAAGTCGGTGAGGGCGGGGCTGTAGGCCGCGCCGCCCGCGCACGGGCCGAGCATCACGCTGATCTGCGGGATGACACCGGACGCCTTGGTGTTGCGCTGGAAGATGCCGCCGTACCCCGCGAGGGCGCTGACGCCCTCCTGGATGCGGGCGCCCGCGCCGTCGTTCAGCGAGACCAGCGGGGCACCGGCCGCGATGGCCATGTCCATGATCTTGTGGATCTTCGTGGCGTGGGCCTCGCCCAGCGCGCCGCCGAAGATGCGGAAGTCGTGCGCGTAGACGAAGACCGTGCGGCCCTCCACCGTGCCCCAGCCGGTGATGACACCGTCGGTGTACGGCTTCTTGGCCTCCAGGCCGAAGCCCGTGGCCCGGTGCCTGCGCAGCTGCTCGACCTCATTGAACGAGCCCGGGTCGAGAAGCAGCTCGATCCGCTCCCGTGCGGTCAGCTTGCCCTTGGCGTGCTGGGCCTCGGTCGCCTTCTCGCTGGGGCCGCGCAGCGCCTCCGCGCGGATCCCGTGCAGTTCGGCCACACGCCCACGCGCGTCGGTGGGCTCGCCCCCGGTGGAGGCGGTCTCGTCCAAAACGGTCATGTAGCGACCTTACGGAGCGCCCACGGGGAAACGGACCGTCGACTCCGTACAGTCTCCGGGCCGTTTTCCTGGCACCCCCGGACAGAAGGGAGCGGGGTTGCTGAAGAAGTGACTGTTCATGGCCCCGCCTTCTGTGGGGTTTCCACAAGAACCGTCCGCACGACGGCCGCCGGTGGCGGCCCGGCCGACTGAGAGACGGCTCACAGTGGCCGCTGACGCACACTGTCCCCGCACCGTAGCGGCCGACCGGCGCCGCCGCACCTCGGGGCGGGCCGATTGGCGGGGGCCGACAAGCCGCGGTGTCTCAGCGGGTGGCGTCGCGGTTGAACAGGGACCGCGCCCAGAGGAAGCCGCCGACGGCGATCAGGACGCCCCAGCCGACGGCCAGCGGCCCGTACCGGCCGATCTCGTCGCCGAGGAGCAGGCCGCGCAGGGTCTCGATGAAGGCGGTGTAGGGCTGCCATTCGGCGAAGTGGCGCAGCCAGTCGGGCATCGAGTCGAGCGGTACGAAGGCGCTGCTGAGGAACGGCAGCAGGAAGGAGAAGGGCAGGGCGACGCTGCTGGCCGCCTCGGGGGCCTTGACCAGTTGGCCGAGCGCGACCGCGAGCCAGGTGAGGGCGCCGCAGATGAGGGCGAGCAGGCCGGCCGCGGCGAGCCACTCGACGGGCTCGGCGCCGGAGCGGAAGCCGACGAGGAAGGCGACGCCGATGACGAGGACGATGCTGAGCAGCGTCTGGATGACGGCGCCGACGACACGCCCCGTGAGGATCGAGGAGCCGTTGATCGGCATCGTCCGGAAGCGGGCCACGATGCCCTCGGTCATGTCGGTGCAGACGCCGACCGTGGTGGGCAGGACGCCCGAGCCGACGGCCATGAGCAGGATGCCGGGGACGAGGTACGCGATGTAGTCGCCGGATCCCCGGCCGCCCATGCCGGCCGACATCGTGCCGCCGAAGACGTAGTTGAACAGCAGCAGCATGGCGATGGGCATGCTGACCAGGCTGATCGTCATGGCCGGGTAGCGGCGGGCGTGCTTGAGGTTGCGGCGCAGCATGGTCAGGGAGTTGCGCGGCGCCGACGGGGCCGGCGGGCGCGGGCGGACGACGGCCGCCGCGGCGGGGGCGGGGGCTGTGGAGGCGTTCATCGGATCGTCGCTTTCTCGTTGTCGGGGCGGCCGGTCACGGCGAAGAAGACGTCGTCCAGGTCGGGGGTGTCGATGGTGAGGCCCTCGACCTCGGCCTCCGTGGCCTCGACCCAGTCGAGCAGGGCCTTCACGGAGTGCACGCTGCCGTCGCCGGGGACCTGGAGGGTGAGGGCCTCGCTGTCGGCGGTGCCGATGCCGAGGGCGCGGGCGGCGCGGTCCAGACCGGCCGCGTCGGCGAACCGCAGGACGACGTGGCCCCCGGGGACGAGGCGCTTGAGTTCCTCGGGGGCGCCCTCGGCGACGAGCTTGCCGCCGTTCAGGACCGCGATGCGGTCGGCGAGCTGATCGGCCTCTTCCAGGTACTGCGTCGTCAGGAAGACGGTGACGCCGTCGCCGACGAGTTCGCGGACGATCTCCCACATGCCGTGGCGGCTGCGCGGGTCGAGGCCGGTGGTCGGCTCGTCGAGGAAGATGACGCTCGGGTCGCCGACCAGGGTCATCGCGATGTCGAGGCGGCGTCGCATGCCGCCCGAGTACGTCGAGGCGGGCCTCTTCGCCGCCTCCACGAGGTCGAACCGCTCGGCGAGGCCGGCGGCGAGGTGCCGCGCCGGGCGGCGGCGGTATCCGTGGAGCTCCGCCATCAGGAGCAGGTTCTCCTCGCCGGTCAGCAGGTTGTCGACGGCCGAGAACTGGCCGGTGACGCCGATCGCGGCGCGGACGGCCCCGGGTTCGCGGACCACGTCGTGGCCGGCGACGCGCACCTCGCCGGCGTCCGGCGTGACCAGGGTGGAGAGGA
Organism: Streptomyces sp. G44; assembly: GCF_016905445.1. GTDB lineage: Bacteria > Actinomycetota > Actinomycetes > Streptomycetales > Streptomycetaceae > Streptomyces. The sequence continues at coordinate 29,712 of NZ_JAFEXF010000072.1, read as the reverse complement.
TCTGCACGGCGGTCGTCTTGCCGGCGCCGTTCGGGCCGAGCAGGGAGAAGACCGACCCCTTGGGGATGTGCAGGTCGATGCCGTCGAGCACGGTCTTCTCCCCGAAGGCCTTGCGCAGGCCGGTGGCGGTGATCGCGGCGGGGGGCGGTGGCGGCTGGTGGGGAACGGTCATGGCTGGTGCCTTTCGATGCGTCGGTACGGGGCTCGCCCGATGCCGGGCGGTGCTGCGGCTCCGCTCCGGGGCAGCACTCATCACCGGACACCAGTTCGAAACTGGGCCCGTACTGCTTCCTCGCTGATGAGCTGATGAGCTGATGAGCTGCTGACGGGGCGGAGATACAGGGAGGGGGAGACGGCCGGACCCCGCGGTGCGGGGCGGCCGGGGCGTCAGGCCCTGCGGATCGTGATGTCGCCCATCCCGGTGCGGGCCCGCACCTTCAGCGTCCGAGCCTCCGCGGGTTCGCCCGGCGGCGCGGTCTCCTCCAGCGAGTTGCGCACCGCTCCCGCGCGCGTCCGCACGTCGAGCCAGGCCGCCGTGCCCTCGCGTACGCCGAACTCGACCTGGCCCGCCGCCGTCTCCAGGACAGCCGTGCCGGACGCCAGTTCGCCCACGCGGACGGCGCCGTTGACGGTCCGCACCGTCACGTCAGCCGCCGCGCGTTCGACGGCGACGGAGCCGTTGCCCGCCTTGACCGAGAGCTCGCCCTCGATCTCGCCGAGTTCGACGGCACCGTTGGAGCTCTTGACCGTGGCGGCGCCCTTGACCGCCGCGAGCCGGACCTCGCCGGAGGCCGTCGTGACGTGGGCCGCGCCGTTCGCGCGGCCCACGGAGACCTCGCCGTAGCCGGTGGTCAGCCGCAGGGTGCCCGCCTGCTCCACCTGGATGTCGCCGGCGGACGTCTTGACCTCGCAGTCGCCGAGCCGGCCCCGCGCCGAGAAGTGCGCCATCGTGGTGGCGGCCCGCACCTCGGAACCGGCGGGCAGCGTGATCTCCACGTCGACCGAGGAGCCCCTGGAGAACGGGGACAGCTCTTTGTGCCCCTTGACCAGGAGCTTGCCGTTGGCGAACTCGACGCGAGTGCGCTCGGCGGCCCGGACGTCCGCCTCCCGGGCCTCGCTGGTGGGGAGTACGTCGACGACGGTGGCGGCGCCGTCCCCCGCGATGACGCGGAGGGTCCCGGCCTCGATGGAGAGGGTGGCGGTGATGGGCTCGGGGGTGTCGAAAGCAGGCATGGCTGTCCCGTCCTGGTGGCTCGGCGAGCACCGGGGGCTCGCTGTCGGTGAGGGTGAAGCAGCGGGTGAGGGGCGTGCGGGCGGCGTCACGCGAGGGCCGGTCAGCGCACCCAGCCCGAGAAGCCGCCGCCCAGGCCGCGGGCGTCGCGGCGGGCGGCGGTCACGCCCGGCCCACCGCCGGGCCGGTCCAGGGCGCCGGAGACGGCGCGGACCAGCCAGGCGTTGACGGAGAGGCCCTCGCGGCTCGCGGCCTCTTCCGCGCGGGCCTTCACGTGGGCCGGCAGGCGGAGGTTGATGCGGGCGGTGCCGCCGTCGTCCGGGATCTCGGCGGCGAGGGGCGCGGGTGGCTGCGCGACGGGCGCCGCGTACTCCGCCTCGGTGCCGGACGGCTCCGCCCAGGGCGGGGGCGTCACCACGAACTCGGGATCGAGGCCACGCAGCCGCACGTCCACCGAGCCCGGCGTGAGATCGCTGGTGATCTCCTCCGCCGCGGCGGACAGGGCGTTCAGCAGAATGAGCCGCGCGGCCGATTCGAGCGGGGCGGTGAGGCGCTCGGCCACGGCCCGGGTCTCTTCGCCACCGGCCCCGGCGGCCACCGCGAGCTCCTTCCGGAGCTGGTCGACATACTGCGTGAGGTTCATGACGCCATAGTGGCATCACTTTGGCGCCATAGCAAGCGCCAGTAGCGCCACGCGTGCCATGCAGGCCATCAGCACCATGGAGCATCGGTTGAATGTTGAACCGAATCGCGCTACCGTGAATCTCGTTGAAGATTCAACAGAATCGGAAAAGGAAGCGGGCGCTCCCGAAGCGGAGCTCGCCCCGCAGGAAAAGGAGCACGTCATGGGTCTCTTCGGCCGCAGGAACGACACCGCCACCACCACCGCCGCCGCCCCGGCCACCGCGCCCGCCGTCACCGACCCGGCACTCGCCGCGCTGACCGGCGACTACACGATCGACCCCGCCCACTCGACGATCGGCTTCGTCGCCCGGCACGCCATGGTCACGAACGTCAAGGGATCCTTCCGGGACGTCTCGGGCACGCTGCACCTGGACGGCACCGACCCGTCCCGCTCGACGGCTTCCCTCGACGTACGGATGGACAGCATCGACACCGGCAACGCCGACCGTGACGGCCACCTGAAGAGCGCCGACTTCTTCAAGACGGAGGAGTTCCCGGAGATGACCTTCCGCACCACCAAGGCGGAGGCCCTCGGCGGCGACGACTACCGCGTCACCGGCGATCTGACGATCCTGGGCACGACGAGGCCGCTCTCCGTCGACCTGGAGTTCAACGGCTCGGCCAAGGACCCGTTCGGCAACGAGCGCGTCGGCTTCGAGGGCAAGGCCGAGATCCTGCGTTCGCAGTGGGGTCTCACCTGGAACGCCGCGCTGGAGACCGGCGGCGTGCTCGTCTCCGACAAGATCAAGCTGAACTTCGACATCTCGGCGGTCAAGGCCGCCTCCTGAGCGTCACCCCTCCCGCCGCCCTCCCGCCGTGTGCCCCAGGATCGCCTCAGCGAGCGGTCCCAGCACGGCCGGGGGCAGGGCGTGCCCCATGCCCGGTATCTCCACCAGCCGGGCGCCCGCCACGACTTGGGCCAGGTGCTGGGGGTGCGGCAGCGGGAAGACCGGCTCGGCAGGGGCCGAGACGACAAGGGTCGGGACCTCGTTCCGGGCCAGCTCGGCGGTGCGCAGCATGCCGGAGTCGTCGGCGCGGCCGTGCGCGGTCGAGACCGCGTAGGTACCGGCGTGCTCGATGACGCGCCGCTCCAGTTCCCTGAAGTACGCCTCGTCGAACGGGAGTTGGCCGCCGCTCAGCACACGCCAGTGCTCCACCCGCCGGTCCAGTTCGGCCGCCGGGCCGTGGTCCTCCACCGGGCGCGCCCACAGCTCGAGCACTTCCGGCGCGATGCCGGGCAGCTCCGCGACGGGTACGCGCGTACCGTCCGGCCGCACATAGGGCGTCTCGCTCAGCGCGCACGTGCCCAGCAGGGTGGCGCTCAGCACCCGTTCGGGATGGTCGGCCAGCACCAGCTGGGTGAGCATGCCGCCCAGTGACAGCCCGACGAGGTGCGCCCGCCCGACCCCGAGGCCGTCCAGGACCGCGATGACATCCCGCGCCAGATCCGTGACGCGGTACGGCTGCTCGTCGAACGAGTGACTCGACTTGCCCGTGTCGCGGTGGTCGTAGCGGATGACGTGGTGGCGCTCGGCGAGCGCGTCCACCAGCGGCTCCGGCCAGCCGATCCCGGAGGCCTGGGCCCCCATGACCAGGAGCAGCGCCGGGGCGTCGGCCGGCCCGCGCCGCTCGGTCCACAGCCGCACTCCCGGTGCGACCTCGACGTACTGCTCCCGCACCCGCTCGTCGGCATGCTTCATGAGCCACCCTCCCGTACGACAGGACCGCACCTCGATTCTGGGCGGCCACTTTATGAGACGGACCGTATCGTCTCGTATGTAGGAGGGTCAAGTGCCGGGCCTCGGCCGTGCGAGGTCAGAAGTTGCCTCCGCCGAAGTCACCGCCTCCACCGAAGTCGCCGCCGCCCCCGAAGTCACCGCCTCCGCCGAAGCCGCCGCCGAAGTCACCGGGATCGAAGTCCGCGCCGGACTGGTCGCCGCCCTCGTAGCCGCCGCCGGCGTCCCCGTATCCGTAGCCGTAGTCCGCCGCGTACGCGGGGCCCGCCATCATGCCGCCGAGCATCGTGCCGATCAGCAGGCCCGGCAGGATGCCCCCGCCGAAGTACCCGCCTGCCCACGGCCCGTACGCCGGACCGGCCTCCCAGTAGGGGCGCCGCTCGCCCGAGTCGGTGTCCACCGTGCGCACCATCGGGTCCTGCCCGTCCGCCAGGCGCGCCGCGTCGGCCGCGCAGACCGGGACCTCGCGCCGCGCGCCGCCGGGCGGCGCCCATGTCGCGTCCTCGACCGAGGGGCCGTGCCGGGGATCGAAGAAGCAGGGGGCCCGGCGCTCCGGCAGCGGGCGCCCCTCGCGCCGCGCGGCGAGCAGCGCCAGGGAGAACCGTCCGTCCTCCAGGGCCTGCGTCACCCCGCGCACGTCTTCCGGGCGCGTCGCGGCCGCCATGTACGACTTGGCCTTCTCGTACGCGTCGAGCGCGCGTTCGTAGTCGGCGCGCATCGCGTCGTCCGCCCCGGGCTCGGCGGGGTGGAAGTCGAGCCGGTCCAGCTCCTCGCCGAACGCGGTGATGTCCTCGTCGACGACGACGGACAGTTTGCGCAGCGCCTCGGCCTGCGCCTGCTCGTGACGCCGCTTCTTGCGCCGGATCACTGTGTACGCACCCACACCGCCGGCCACGATGACCACACCGACCCCGGCCAGGGTGCCCACCGAGGCACCGTCACCGGTGGGCCCGCCGCTCCAGGACCGCGGGGCCCCGCCCGCCGCCTGGGCGATGGCCTCGTCGACGAATTCGTTGAGCTGCGTGTTCGCGTCCTGGCCGCGTACCAGGGAGACGAGGTTGGCCACGGCGTTGCCCGTCAGCACGGACCGGTCGGCCTTCGCGTCGAACGCGTCGCCGAGCCGGACCGCGTACACACCGGTCACGCCCGTCTCGGTCCGCAGCTTCCGGAAGATGTCCTCCCGCGGGAAGTCCCGCGGCAGCACGGCCACGAACACCGGCTTGTCGGCGTCCTCGATCTTCCGGGCGAGGGCGTCGGCCTGGGAATCGGACAGCTGGTCCGATGCCGCGGGATCGACGTACACCGGATCCTCCCGCCAGGCCTCGGCCACCTCCGAGGTGCTGGAGACGGCCGGCGCCCCGGGGGCCGCCGTGAAGGACGCGGCGCCCAGGGCGAGCAGCAGCCCGGAAAGCCCGACACTGAACCGCTTCGTCCGATTCCTCATACTTCGAACGTAACGCAGCGGGGGCGCCCGTGGAGGTTCGGGGCGGGGGCCACTCGGGAGCGGGGGTTACTCGGACGGCTCGACGCCTGCGCGCAGCAGGCCGTACGTGTAGGCGTCCTCCAGCGCGCCCCACGAGGCGGCGATGACGTTCTCCGCGACGCCCACGGTCGACCACTCCCCCACGCCGTCCGTCGTGGAGATCAGCACGCGTGTGGTGGACGACGTGCCGTGCTTGCCCTCCAGGATGCGGACCTTGTAGTCCACCAGCTCCAGCTTCGCGAGCTGCGGGTAGATCCGCTCCAGGCCGACCCGCAGCGCCCGGTCGAGGGCGTTGACCGGCCCGTTCCCCTCCGCCGTGGCGACGATGCGCTCGCCCTTGGCCCACAGTTTCACGGTCGCCTCGTTGGCGTGCGTGCCGTCGGGGCGGTCCTCGACGATCGCCCGCCAGGACTCCACGCGGAAGTAGCGGCGGGCCCGGCCCTCGGCCTCCTCCCGGAGCAGGAGCTCGAAGGAGGCGTCGGCGGCCTCGTACGTGTAGCCCTGGAGCTCGCGCTCCTTGACGCGCTCCACGACGCGGCCGACCAGTGCGCGGTCGTCGCCGAGGTCGACGCCCAGCTCCTTGCCCTTGAGCTCGATGGAGGCGCGGCCCGCCATGTCGGACACGAGCATGCGGATGCGGTTGCCGACCAGCTCCGGGTCGATGTGCTGGTACAGGTCCGGGTCGACCTTGATCGCGGAGGCGTGCAGGCCCGCCTTGTGCGCGAAGGCGGAGACGCCCACGTACGGCTGGTGCGTGGAGGGCGTGAGGTTGACGACCTCGGCGACGGCGTGGGAGACGCGGGTCATCTCGCGCAGCGAGCCCTCGGGCAGGACCCGCTTGCCGTACTTGAGCTCCAGGGCGGCGACGACGGGGAAGAGGTTGGCGTTGCCGACGCGCTCGCCGTAGCCGTTGGCCGTGCACTGCACATGGGTGGCGCCGGCGTCGACGGCGGCGAGGGTGTTGGCGACCGCGCAGCCGGTGTCGTCCTGGGCGTGGATGCCGAGCCGGGCGCCGGTGTCGGCGGCGACGGTGGCCACGACGGCCTGGACCTGCGCGGGCAGCATGCCGCCGTTGGTGTCGCACAGGACGACGACGTCGGCGCCCGCCTCGGCGGCGGCCCGTACGACGGACTTCGCGTACTCGGGGTTGGCGCGGTAGCCGTCGAAGAAGTGCTCGCAGTCGACGAAGACGCGACGGCCCTGTTCGCGCAGGTGGGAGACGGTGTCGCGGACCATCTCCAGGTTCTCGTCCAGGGTGGTGCGCAGGGCCAGTTCGACGTGGCGGTCGTGGGCCTTGGCGACGAGGGTGATGACGGGGGCGCCGGACTCCAGCAGGGCGTTGACCTGCGGGTCGTCGGCCGCCCTGGCGCCCGCGCGGCGGGTGGCGCCGAAGGCGACGAGCTGGGCGTGCCGGAAGGTGATCTCCCGCTGGGCCCGCGCGAAGAACTCGGTGTCGCGCGGGTTGGCGCCGGGCCAGCCGCCCTCGATGAAGCCCACGCCGAAGTCGTCCAGATGCCGGGCGATGGTCAGCTTGTCCGCGACGGTGAGGTTGATGCCTTCACGCTGGGCGCCGTCGCGCAGCGTCGTGTCGAAGACGTGGAAGGAATCGTCGGGGGTGCTGGTTTCCGTCATGGTGATCTGGCTCCTGAGTCGGATCTCGGTCTACCGGAAGGACCGGCTCCACCGCCCACAATGATCCCGCGCGCTCCGCGTCCGGCTGCGGTTGGGCCGGGAAACGAAAAAACCCCTCGCGGGTGCGAGAGGTCTGCGCGCGGGTCGAGGACGACGGTGTCCGCCCGTACGTGATGGGTACGAGTCGGTCACTGCGGACCGGCGCGCCTGCTGCCAATAATCATGGCGAACGAGAGCACGGACGCAGCGTGCCACATTTCGCCCGCGCCGCGCGGCCTCGTCTCACGATGCGGGCGGCGCGCCGGACGCGGCCGCGTCGCGGAGACGTCGGCGTACGCGCCGTCGGCGGAGCGGACGGTCAGGCGCCGGGGGCGGCGAGTGACGCGTCCAGGAACTCCCGTACGTGGTCGAGGACTTGGGCCCGGCCGGTGCCGCGCAGACCGATCGCCACGTGGATGGAGAACCCGTCGAGCATCGCCCGCAGCCGGGTCGCGAAACGGTCGGCGTCGGGCAGGGCGAACTCGCCGCGTGAGACGCCCTCGGCGAGCAGCGCCACGAGGTCGCGGTGCCAGGCGCCCTCGATCGCGGCCTGCCGGTCGCGGCCCTCCTCGTCGGCGTTGAGGGAGCGGTTCCAGACCTCCAGCCAGAGCGTCCAGTGGGGGTCGCCGGGGCCGTCGGGGACGTACAGCCCGACGTAGGCGTCCAGGCGTGCGCGAGCCGTGGCGGGGCGGGCGAGGAGGCGGCCGCGCTCGGCGCCGAGGCGGCCCTCGCTCCACTCCAGGGTGCGCAGGAGCAGCTCGTCCTTGGTGCGGAAGTAGTAGAGGAGGTGGCCGGAGCTCATGCCGACCTCGCGGCCGAGCGCCGCCATGGTCAGCTTCTCCAGGCCTCGCTCGGCGATCATCTCCATGGCGACGGTCAGCACGTCCTCACGCGGTGGGGCGTTCTTCCGCGCACGGACCTGACCGGCCATGTTCCCGCTCCTTGCTCACACTTTCGGCTGCTGAGTCTCCCACACGGCGCGAGGGAGGAAAGGGGCACCTCCCGCGGGGAGCGGCCCCTCGCCTCGCCGGAACCCTGCTGGGTCACGTGCCGGGCACTTATCCTTCACGAGCCGCTCACCGCGACCCATCATGCGCGGACAGAGCACAATCGCAGGGGGGACCCATGAGTAACAGCGCACCGCTGCCGCCACCACCGCCCATGTATCCGCCGCCGCCTCCGCCTCCGCCGAGGAGGGGCCCCAGCAACGCGGTCGTCATCGGCTCGGCCGCCGCGGTCGTCGCGGCGGTCGTGGCGACGGGTTTCGTCGTGGTCCGCAGCCTCGACGACGACGGCGGGAAGGCGGAGACCACCAGCGCCGCCAAGTCCTCGGCGTCCGCTGACGGCGGGCAGGAGCGGGCCGAGGAGAAGCGCGCCGAGGAGGGCCCGGTCGAGGACGCGGGCGAGGACCCGGAGCCGGAGAGCACCGACCCGGAGGTGTCCGGCCTCGGCGACTCCGTGACCTACTCCGACGACGTCGAACTGAGCCTGTCGAAGTTCGCGCGCGGAACGTCCACCGACACCGCCGCGCCGGAGAACACGCCGTACGTGAAGTTCACCGTGCGGGTGAAGAACGACGGGAAGACGACCGTCGACACGTCGGCGTTCTCGGTCAGTTGCTCGTACGGCAAGGACGGCGCGCCGAGCGAATCGATCTTTGATTCCGCGGCCGGGCTGAACGGCGGACCCGACACCCGTCTCCTCGCCGGCCGGTCCATCACGGTGACGTGGGCGTGCGAGCTGCCGAAGCCGGAGAAGACGATTCAGATCGAGGTCTCGCCGGACATGGAGTCGGAGTCGGCGATCTTCACGGGCGAGGTGAAGTAGGGGGACGCCGGCGCGAGGCCCCGGCCGGATGCGGCCGGGGCCTTGTCACTGCTCCTCGGCTCACACCTTGGGCTGCTGCTGGGTGATGCAGTGGATGCCGCCGCCCCCGGCGAAGATCGTGCGGGCGTCGACGAGTGTCACCGTGCGGTCGGGGAAGAGACCGCGGAAGATGCCCGCGGCCAGCTCGTCGTTCGGGTCGCCGAAGGCGCACAGGACGACGCCGCCGTTGCAGAGGTAGTGGTTGATGTAGGAGTAGTCGACCCAGCCCTCGTCGTCCTTGAGGACGGTCGGCGCGGGCACCTCGACGATCCGCAGGGTGCGGCCGCGGGCGTCCGTCTCTCCCTTGAGGGACGCGATGATCTCCTTGCTCACCTCGAAGTCGGGGTGGGCGGGGTCGCGCTGGGAGTGGACGAGGACGACGCCGGGCGCGGCGAAGGCGGCGACGATGTCGACGTGGCCGATGGTGCCGTAGCCGTGGCCGGGGTAGTCGGCGGTGAGGCCATGCGGCAGCCAGATCGCCTTGGTGGTGCCGAGGTGGGCGTGGATCTCCGCCTCGACCTCCTCCTTGGTCATGCCGGGGTTGCGCTCGGGGCCGAGCTGGACGGTCTCGGTGAGCAGGACGGTGCCCTCGCCGTCGACGTGGATGCCGCCGCCCTCGTTCACGAGGGCCGAGGTGTACGTGCGGGCTCCGGCGAGGTCGGCGACGTACGCCCCGATCTTGGAGTCGTGCTCCCAGCGGGCCCAGTCCTGGGCGCCCCACCCGTTGAACGTCCAGTCCACGGCGGCCAGCGTGCCCTTGCCGTCGGTGAGGAAGGTGGGGCCGATGTCCCGCATCCAGGCGTCGTCAAGCTCCCGTTCCACCACCTCGATGTCCGGCCCGAGCAGTTCGCTCGCGTACGCGGACTGGGCGGGCCCGCAGACCACGGTGACGGGCTCGAAGCGGCGTACGGCACGCGCGACGTTCGCCCAAGCGAGGCGGGACTCGTCGAGGCCCGCCGGGTCGTCGAAGGTGGGGTTGGGGCACGGCCACGCCATCCAGGTGCGTTCGTGCGGGGCCCACTCGGCGGGCATGCGGAAGCCGGCGGCGGCAGCAGACATGGCGTACACCTTCATCAGAGAGAAGCGGGAGAAGCGGGAGAAGCGGGAAAGAGGGGCGGGTCAGAGGAAGTAGAGGCGGTTCAGCGGGACCGAGTCGGCCGGCTCGGAGCGGACCGGGTCGCCGTCGAGGGTGACGAGGCCGGTCCGCTGGTTCACGTCGACGGCGCCGGTACGGGAGTTCAGCCGCAGGTCGGCCGGGCCGATGCCGCGCGTGCCGCGCACCGCGACCCGGCGGCGGCGGGTGGGCATCGTGTCGTTGCCCTGGTCGACGGCGGCCCGCGCGACGAACGCCACGGAGATGTCGGCGGGCACGGCGCCGTGCGCCCCGAACAGCGGTCCGAGGACGAGGGGTTCGCAGGTGTCGGTGGCGGCGTTGGGGTCGCCGGTGACGCCGTACGCGGGGAAGCCGGCCTTCAGCACCATCTGCGGCTTGGCGCCGAAGTACTGGGGGCGCCACAGCACGATGTCGGCCAGCTTGCCGACCTCCAGGGAGCCGACCTCGTGGGCGAGGCCGTGCGCGAGGGCGGGGTTGATGGTCAGCTTGGCGATGTAGCGCAGGACGCGCGCGTTGTCGTCGTGCGGGCCGTCGCCCGCCATGGGGCCCAGCTCGGCCTTCATCTTCCCGGCCATCGCGAAGGTACGGCGTACGGTCTCGCCCGCGCGGCCCATGCCCTGCGCGTCGGACGAGGTGATGCCGATGGCGCCCAGGTCGTGCAGCACGTCCTCGGCGCCCATCGTCCCGGCGCGGATGCGGTCGCGGGCCATGGCGGCGTCGCCCGGCAGATCGGTCTTCAGGTCGTGGACGGAGACGATCATGCCGTAGTGCTCGGCGACGGCGTCCCGGCCGAAGGGCAGGGTGGGGTTGGTGGAGGAGCCGATGACGTTCGGGACGCCCGCCATCTTCAGGACGTTCGGCACGTGGCCGCCGCCGCAGCCCTCGATGTGGAAGGCGTGGATGGTCCGGCCTTCGAGGACCTTCAGGGTGTCCTCCACGGAGAGGCACTCGTTCAGGCCGTCGCTGTGCAGGGCGACCTGCACGTCGTGCTCCTCGGCGACGCGCAGCGCGGTGTCCAGGGCGCGGGTGTGCGCGCCCATGTCCTCGTGGACCTTGAAGCCGGACGCGCCGCCCTCGGCGAGCGCCTCGATCAGCGGGGCGTCGTGCGAGGACGAACCGCGGCCGAGGAAGCCGATGTTGACCGGCCAGGCGTCGAAGGCGTTGAACGCGTGGCGCAGTGCCCAGGGCGAGTTGACGCCGACGCCCCACACCGGCCCGAACTCCTGGCCGATGATCGTGGTGACGCCGGAGGCGAGGGAGGCCTCCATGATGCGCGGCGAGAGCAGGTGGACGTGGGTGTCCACGGAACCGGCGGTGGCGATCAGGCCCTCACCCGACACGATGGACGTGCCGGTGCCGACGACGACGTCGACGCCGTCGAGGGTGTCGGGGTTGCCGGCGCGCCCGATGGCGTGGATGCGGCCTTCCCTGATGCCGATGGACACCTTGCGGATGCCCTGCACGGCGTCGATGACGACGACGTTGCTGATGACGACGTCGCAGGTCTCGCGGACGGCGGCGGCCTTCAGGTGCAGTCCGTCGCGGGCGGTCTTGCCGAAGCCGGTGAGGAACTCGTCGCCGTACTTCTGAGAGTCGGACTCCACGCGGATCGTCAGCCCGGAGTCACCGAGCCGGACGTGGTCGCCGGCGCGGGGGCCGTGCGTGGCGGCGTACTCGTACGGGGTGAGGCGGCGGGGTTCGGCGGGGTGGCCTCCGGGGCGGCTCATCGCTCGGCCTCCTGGTCGGTGTGGGGGTGGGTCGTCTCCGTGCCGCCCCCGGTCGTGCCCGGCACGCCGAGGTAGCCGCACGCGGCGGCCCGGCGCAGCGCCTCCTCGCGGGCGCCCGGCGCGTCCAGCGGCCCGTCGACCAGGCCCGCGAAGCCGATGGCGATCCGCTCGCCGCCGATGGGCAGCAGGCCCACCTCGCCGCTCTCGCCGGGGCCGAAGCGGACGGAGGAACCGGCGGGCACGGCCAGGCGCATGCCGTACGCGGCGGCGCGGTCGAAGTCGAGCCGGGGGTTGGCCTCGAAGAAGTGGAAGTGCGAGGTCACGGAGATGGGCACGCCGGCGGTGTTGCGCACGGTCAGCGTGACGACGGGCCCGGGGTCGTCGTGGGCGGGGCCGGGCAGCAGCGCGCCCGGGGCCTCACTGCCGATCCCGGCACCGATCGGGTCGGAGACCACCGCGAGGCGGGAGCCGTCGTCGAAGACGGCCTCCACGTGCACCTCGGTCACCACGTCGGCGACGCCGGGCAGCACGTCGTCGGGACCGAGGACGGAGCGGGCGCGCTCGACGGCCTCGGCGAGACGGGCGCCGTCGCGGGCGGCCTCGCACACCGTGTCGGCGATCAGCGCGGTCGCCTCGGGGACGTTGAGCCGGAGGCCGCGCGCCTTGCGGGCCCTGGCGAGCTCGGCGGCCCCGAAGAGCAGCAGCCGGTCGCGTTCGGTGGGCGTCAGTCGCACGCCTGTGCACCTCCCTGATCACGAATTTAGAACAACACTCTAACCATGAGATTCGCATGCCGGAAGCATTGACGCGGGAGCTTGGCACGGGTCACATTGAGCGCTGCTCAAAACTTGTGAGCGCCATCGAGATCAGCCGAGCGTCAGGGGCACCCTCATGCCGATAGAACAGCGCGGAGTCGACACCATCCCGGACGGGGAGCGCACCAGCGGCCCCAGAGACCTCGTGTCGATCCTGATCGGCTCCAACCTCTGCCTGGGGGTGGTCGTCTTCGGCTGGCTGCCGGTGTCGTTCGGCCTCGGCTGGTGGGAGTCGGTGAGCGCGGTGGTGGCGGGCACGGTGCTCGGCACCGCCCTCACCGCGCCGCTCGCCCTGGTGTCCCTGCGCACCGGGACGAACCTCTCCACCTCCTCCGGCGCCCAGTTCGGCGTACGCGGCCGGCTGGTCGGCTCGATCGTCGGCCTGCTGCTCTCGCTCGGCTACACCGCGCTGACCATCTGGATCGGCGGCGACGTGATGGTGGGCACGCTGCACCGCCTGATCGGGCTGCCGGCCGGCGGCTTCTCGTACGGCCTCGTCTACGCCCTGCTCGCCGCCGCCACCGTGATCGGCGCGGTCTTCGGCTACCGCGTGCTGCTGCGGCTCTCCCGCGTCCTCGCCTTCGGCATGACGGCACTGCTGATCCTCGGCGTCGTCGCGTACGCCCCCGACTTCACGACCTCGGCGCTGCCGGGCGCGGGCGGCCACCTCCTCGGCTCGTTCTGGCCGACCTGGCTGCTGGCCCTGGTGGCGGCGGGTCTCTCGGGCCCCATCGCCTTCATCACGCTGCTCGGCGACTACACCCGCTACGTCTCCCCGGCCCGGCACAGCTCCCGCGCGGTGCTCGGCGCGGCCTGGGCGGGACTCCTCGCGGGGCTGCTGATCCCGCAGCTCTTCGGCACCTTCACGGCGTACGCGGCGCGCGCCGCCCTGGACTACGCGGGCGGCCTCGTCGACGCCTCCCCCACCTGGTACCTGGTGCCGCTGCTGCTCGCCGCGTCCGCCGGGTCGGTCGGCAACGCGGGTCTGATGCTGTACTCGATGGGCCTCGACCTGGACGCGATCCTGCCCCGCGCCTCGCGCGCCCGCGCCACGTACACCGTCGCCGTCGTCGCCACGGCCTGCGTCTTCGTCGGCCACTACGCGTGGGAGGCGCAGGACGCGATGACGTCGTTCGTCCTGCTCCTGACCGCCGTCGGCACGCCCTGGGCCGTCATCACCCTGATCGGCTTCGCACGCTGCCGCGGGGAGTACGACTCGGAGGCCCTCCAGGTCTTCAACCGCCGCTCGCGGGGCGGCGTCTACTGGTACCGCTCCGGCTGGAACGTGCAGGCCACCGCCGCCTGGGCGCTCGGCGCCGCCGTCGGGCTGCTCGCGGTCTCCCTCCCCTCGTACGAGGGTCCGCTGCTGTCACTGACGGGCGGCGTCGACTGCAGCTTCCTGCTGTCCGGGGTGGTGGGCGGCGCGGTCTACCTGGCGCTGACGGCGCGGGTCCGGCCTGCCGCCGCGGGCGCCCCGGAGACGGCTGCGGCGGCCACCGCCGCCGCGCGGCCCTCCGTGGACCACGCGGGCTGACGAGGGCCCCGTCAGCCGGGAGGCGGCCGGCGTCCCGCCTCAGCCGATGTCCAGGATGGCCTTGCCGTGCAGGCGGCGGCCGAGCAGCGCGTCGGCCGCCTCCCGGAACTCGCCCCAGGGGCCGCGCCAGGACGTGCCGGGGTCGAGCGCGCCGGACGCCACCTGCCGGGCGAGCCGGCTCAGGTCCCGGGCGAGACCGGTGCAGCCGAGCAGGTAGAAGCTGACCACCGAACGGTCGTGGCGGCCTTGGTCCCCGTAGAGGGTTCCGTACGGGAAGTGCTCGGCGTCACCGCCGGAGTGGCCGACGGCGACGAGCGTGCCGTGCTGGGCCAACTTCTCGTACGCTTCGACGAGTTGCCGGCCGCCGACCATGTCGACCACGCCGTCCACCGGCGCCGCGGCCGCGGCGGGCGTGGCGATGACCTCGTGCGCGCCGAGGGCCCTGAGCATCTCGCCCCGCCCGTGCGGATCGCCGGTCACCGCGACGACCTCCGCGCCGCCCTGCCGGGCGAGCTGCACCGCGTACCGGCCGACGCCGCCGGTGGCGCCCGTGACCATGACGCGCCTGCCGAGGACGGGGCCGATCCGGTCCAGGGCGCGCAGGGCGCTGGCCCCGGCGACCGGCACGGTGCTGATGGCCCCCGGGTCGGCGCCCTCGGGCACGGTGCCGATCAAGTCCGTGGAGACGGCGCGGAGTTCGGCCCACGCGCCGGCGCCGTCCAGGGTCACCACCGGGGTCCCGGCGGCCGGCCCCGTGCCGTCGGCGGCGGCCCGCTCGACCACGCCGGCCGCGTCCCAGCCGAGCACCGCGCCCTCCGGGGCCTGCGCCAGGCCGAAGCGGACCTCTCCGTGATTGAGGGAGGTGGCGGCCACCCGCACCAGGGCCTGGTGCGGCGCGGGTTCGGGGTCCGGCGCCTCGCCGAGGCGCAGGCCGCCGGGGGCGGAACGGTCGACCAGCAGTGCGCGCATAAGGGGCCTTTCGACGTGCGCCAGGGGTGGGCTGAAGCGCCGGGGCGGGCCCCGGTCCGGGCCATAATGCCACTGAGTGGCATAAGCCCTCAAGAGGCATTCGCCTCGGTGTCGCATCCGGCGGCTACACTCCCGGCATGGACGTGACGGACCTGGAACGGCTGCCCCTGCGGGAGCGCAAGAAGCTGCGGACGCGGCAGGCCCTCGTCGACGCGGCTCTGGAGCTGTTCACGGAGCGGGGCTTCGACGGCGTCACGCTCGACGCGCTGTGCGACGCGGTGGAGGTCAGCAAGCGCACGTTCTTCCGTACGTTCGGCAGCAAGGAAGACGTGGCGATGGCGCCGACCCAGGATCTGTGGGCGGCGTTCCTCGACGAGCTGGAGAAGACCGAACCGGCCGCGGGGCGGCCGCTGTTCGAGGTGCTGCGGGACACGCTGCTCGGCGCGCTGGCGCGGATGCCGGGCGAGGGGTGGGCCCACCAAGTGCTGCTCAGCCGGCGGCTGGCGGCGGTCACGCCGTCCATGGACGCGCACGGCCTCGCGTTCTGCGACCGCACGAGCCGGGCGGCGCTCGTCACGCTGCGGCGCCGGTTTGCCCTGCCGGGCGGGGGCGATCTGCGGCCTCGGCTCGCGATCGATCTGCTGGTGGCGGCGTTCCACCGGGCGCTGGAGGGGTGGGCCGGGAGCCCCGGGCCGACGCGGGACTCCCTCGCGGCGGCGGTCCGCGACGCGTGCGACGCGGTGCCGGGCAGCCTCGCGGTGACGCTTGCCTGACGGAAGCCCGTCGGCCCCCTCTTCACCCGCGGCCCCGGTGGTGGCTGGCCGCGCAGTTCCCCGCGCCCCCTGACCGGCTGCGCCGCAGGGGCAAGGAAACGCCGCCGGGGGGCAAGGCTCCCCCCCCCAGGGGCGCGGGGAACTGCGCGCCCAGCCACGCACAACCCGCAGCACCCCGCCGCGGCGAAGCCGCCCAAGGGACACCGAAACGGCCGCCGACGGACAAAGCTCCCCCAGGGGCGCGGGGAACCGCGCGCCCAGCCACGCACAACCCGCAGCCACCCACAAACCGCAGCACCCCCACCGCCGTGAAGCCACCCAAGGGGCACGGAAACGCCGCCGGGGGACAAGGCTCCCCCCAGGGGCGCGGGGAACCGCGCGCCCAGCCACGCACAACCCGCAGCCACCCACAAACCGCAGCACCCCCACCGCGGCGAAGCCGCTCAAGTCACGGGGCGCGGGGAACCGCGCGGCCGGCCACGGCGGGCCCGCGGCCGACAGGGCAGGGAACATCCCCCGTGCCCAGCACGGCCGCAGGCCCCCCTACCCGCACAGCCAAAGCCCTCAGCCGAGGCCGTGCATCCAGCCGTGGCTGTCCTCCACCGTGCCCCGCTGGATGTTCAGCAACGCGTCCCGCAGCTTCATCGTGACCTCGCCCGGCTCACCGCCGCTCTGCCGCCACTCGCCCGCGTTGCACTTGACGGTGCCGACCGGCGTGATCACCGCCGCCGTGCCGCAGGCGAAGACCTCGGTCAGCGTGCCGTTCTCCGAGTCGGCCTTCCACTGGTCGATGGAGACGCGGGCCTCCTGGGACTCGTAGCCGAGGTCACGGGCGACCGTGAGGAGCGAGTCACGGGTGACGCCCGCGAGCAGGGAGCCGGTCAGCGTGGGGGTGACGATCTTGTCGCCGTACACGAAGTACAGGTTCATGCCGCCGAGTTCCTCGACCCACTTGTGCTCGACCGCGTCGAGGTAGGCGACCTGGTCGCAGCCCTTCGCCGCGGCCTCGGCCTGCGCGAGCAGCGACGCGGCGTAGTTGCCGCCGGTCTTCGCGTCGCCCATGCCGCCGGGCACCGCGCGCACGCGGTCCTCCGAGAGCCAGATGGAGACGGGCTTGACGCCGCCGGGGAAGTACGCCCCGGCGGGCGAGGCGATGACGACGAACAGGTACTCGTTCGCGGGCTTCACGCCGAGGCCGACCTCGGTCGCGATCATGAACGGGCGCAGGTAGAGGGACTCCTCGCCGCCGTGCGCCGGAACCCACGCCTTGTCCTGCTTGACCAGCACGTCGCACGCCTCGATGAACGTCTCGACGGGCAGCTCCGGCATGGCGAGACGCCGCGCGGAGGCCTGGAAGCGGCGGGCGTTGGCGTCGGGCCGGAAGGTGGCCACCGAGCCGTCGGGCTGCCGGTAGGCCTTGAGGCCCTCGAAGATCTCCTGGGCGTAGTGCAGGACGTTCGTCGCCGGGTCGAGTGCCAGCGGGCCATAGGGGACGAGCTGGCCGTCGTGCCACCCGCGGCCTTCCGTCCACTTGATCGTCACCATGTGGTCGGTGAAGTGGCGGCCGAACCCGGGGTTCGCCATGATCGCCTCTCGCTCCGCCGCGGCAAGCGGCGACGAGGAGGGCTTGAGCTCGATGGTCGGCGTCGTCGGCGTCGTCATGAGTGCTTCGTCCTTCACGGTGTGATGGTGACGGACCGCGCTCACGCCGCACGTACCGAGGGGTACTTCCACCGGTACTGCGACGTCCGAGCTTCCTGTCTTCACGGCCCCACGTTCGATTATCGCTCGCGGGGTCCCGAGGAGGAAACGGCATGAGTGCGGCCCGGGGGTCGATGGTGACACCCCGGGGCCGCATACGAGAAGCCGCCGGGTGCCCTGGGGACCCGGCGGCTGCTGTTGATCTTCGAGCTGCCGGGTCAGCCCGCTACTCGTACGGCGAGCGCGTCGCCGATCTGCTCGGTGGTGCGCACGCTCTCCCCGCGCTCGGCGAGGTCGGCGGAGACGGCGGCCTCGATGCGGGCGGCCTCGGGCTCGTGGCCGAGGTGGCGCAGCAGGAGGGCGACGGAGAGGACGGTGGCCGTGGGGTCGGCCTTGCCCTGCCCGGCGATGTCCGGCGCCGAGCCGTGCACGGGCTCGAACATGGACGGGAACTCGCGGCCCGGGTTGATGTTGCCGGAGGCCGCGACGCCGATGCCGCCGGAGACGGCCGCGGCGAGGTCGGTGATGATGTCGCCGAAGAGGTTGTCGGTGACGATCACGTCGAAGCGGCCGGGGTCGGTGACGAGGTAGATCGTCGCGGCGTCGACGTGGATGTAGTCGGTGGTGACCTCGGGGAACTCCTTGGCCACCTTGTTGAAGACGTTCGTCCAGAGGTGACCGGCGTAGGCGAGGACGTTGTTCTTGTGGACCAGCGTCAGCTTCTTGCGCGGGCGGGCCTGCGCGCGGGCGAAGGCGTCGCGGACCACGCGCTCGACGCCGAAGGCGGTGTTGACGGAGACCTCGGTGGCGACCTCGTGCGGCGTCCCGGTGCGGATCGACCCGCCGTTGCCGGTGTAGGGGCCCTCGGTGCCCTCGCGTACGACGATGAAGTCGATCTCGGGCTGTCCCTTGAGGGGCGTCGCGACGCCCGGAAGCAGCTTCGAGGGCCGCAGGTTCACGTGGTGGTCGAAGAGGAAGCGGAGCTTCAGCAGGAAGCCGCGCTCCAGGACGCCGGACGGGACCGAGGGGTCGCCGATCGCGCCGAGGAGGATCGCGTCGTGCCGCTTGAGGGCTTCCACGTCGGCGTCGGTGAGGGTCTCACCGGTGGCGTGGTACCGCTGCGCGCCGAAGTCGTACTCGGTGGTCTCCAGCTTCACATCCGGCGGGAGGACGGCGCCGAGGACCTTGAGCCCCTGGGCCACGACCTCCGGGCCGATGCCGTCACCGGGGATCACTGCGAGATTGAGGATGCGAGAGCTGTCCGACATGCGGGCAGCCTACTCTTCGTCCCAGGGGATGACACGGGCTGTCCGGCATGCGGACATCCGCCCGGCAGACAGGTTCTGTTCACCCCGATGTGTGGCGGGTGTTGGGCTCCGCTGGGAAGTTCCCTGCCATGGACACACCGAACCTCGGCATCCCGGAGCGGCTCGCCGCCCGGATGAGCATGCCGGAGCAGCACGAGTACCTGCGCGCGAAGCTCTCCCGCCGCACGGTGCTCGCCCGGTCGTTCGCGGCGGCGGGGACGGTGGCCGGCGCCGGCCTGCTCACGGGCAGTTCCAGCACCGCGTACGGCGGGGGCGCGCCGGCCGCGCACACGTCGAGCGCACCGGCCGCCCCGGTGCGGGTCGACGGCGGGCTGGTCGCGCCCTTCGGCCGGCATCTGGCGTTCGGGGCCGACCCGAGGACCCAGATGCGGATCTCCTGGCAGGTGCCGCTGCCCGTCAAAGCCCCTTTCCTGCGGGTGGGCCCCAAGCCCTGGGAGCTGAGCCGGAAGATCGAGGCCGAGGTGCGCGACCTGCGCACGCCGTCCCTCTCCAAGAAGCTGCCGGCCGTGGAGCAGTACTACCTGCACGCGGCGCTCGACGGCCTGGAGCCCGGCACGACGTACTACTACGGCGTCGGCCACGACGGCTTCGACCCGGCATCACCCGAACGGATGGCGACGCTCGGCTCGTTCCGGACGGCGCCCGCGCGGGCGGAGAAGTTCGTCTTCACGGCCTTCGGCGACCAGGGCGTCAGCTATCACGCGCTCGCCAACGACCAGGTGATCCTGGGCCAGAACCCGTCCTTCCACCTCCACGCGGGCGACCTCTGCTACGCGGACACCACCGGGCACGGCGAGGACTCGGACACGTATGACGCGCGGGTGTGGGACACCTTCCTCGCGCAGACCGAGTCCGTCGCGAAGTCGGTGCCGTGGATGGTGACGACCGGCAACCACGACATGGAGGCGTGGTACTCGCCGAACGGCTACGGCGGGCAGTCCGCGCGCTGGTCGCTCCCGGAGAACGGCTTCGACCCGCGCCGCGCGCCGGGCGTCTACTCCTTCACGTACGGCAACGTCGGCGTCGTCGCGCTGGACGCCAACGACGTCTCGTACGAGATCCCCGCCAACCGGGGCTACTCCGGCGGGAAGCAGACCGCCTGGCTGGACCGGCGGCTGGGCGAGCTGCGGGCGGACGAGGACGTGGACTTCGTCCTCGTCTTCTTCCACCACTGCGCCTACTCGACGTCGCGGCACGCCTCCGACGGCGGGGTGCGCGACGCGTGGCTGCCGCTGTTCGCCAAGCACCAGGTGGACCTGGTCGTCAACGGCCACAACCACGTCTACGAACGCACCGACGCCATCAAGGGCGGCGAGGTCGGCAGGCCCGTGCCGGTCGGCGCGTCGACCGATCCGACGCGCGACGGCATCGTGTACGTCACCGCGGGCGGCGCGGGCAAGGACCTCTACGAATTCGGCCCCGGGGTGCGGGACAGCCACGAGGGCCACGTCCACGATCGCGACGAGATCGCGACCTTCCACTGGACGAAGGCGCGGCGGTCCGACCCCGAGAAGGTCGCGTGGTCACGGGTGCGCTACACCGGTTTCTCGTTCCTCGCGGTGGAGGCGACGCCGGGCGCGCGCCCGAAGCTGTCGGTCTCCGCGCTCGCCGAGAGCGGCGAGCGCGTCGACCACTTCGAAGTCGTACGCGGAGGCCGGGGGGCGCGCGGGTCTCAGTGACCCGTCTCCCCGCCGTTGTCCCTGCGGTCGAGGGCCCGCTGGAGGGCCAGGGCCGCGTTCTTGCGCTCGGTGCGCTCGGAGTCGCTCTTGCGGGAGGTGTGACGGACGCGGCGGACGGTCTCGGCCATGGGAGATCCACTCCTTGAAGCAAGGGAAGGGTGATTGTCGAGACTCCCCCACTGCCTAATGGGCGTGGGAGGACCCCCAAGCGACGGGGAGCCAGGGAGCGGCAGGGTTCGCCTGCGCGGGGCTCCGGCTCACGACCGTCATTCGCATGATCGAGCGAGACGTTCGGCTCCTCCCACGCTAAGGCAGCGCGGAGTCTCTGTCTCCACAGTTACTCGGACTTCCTACTATCTGAGACGGGGAGCACGCGCGTGCCCGCTCTCAGCTCGCGGACCAGGGCCCGTACGGCGAGGGAAGGGGCCAGCTCAGGGGTGGTGACGTAGCCGACGGAGCGCGTCGGACGGTCCGTCCCGAGATCGGTGACCGCCACGGAGTCGGGCGCTCCGGTCAGCGAGAGGGCGGGCATGATCGCCATGCCGTGGCCGTTGCCCACCATCGAGAGCACCGCCCCGTCGTCCTCGGCCAGCACGGTCGCCCGGGGAATCCAGTCCTGCCCCGCCCACCACGCACGCGTATACGAGCCGCAGTTCTCGTGCCAGTCCACCAGCGGCAGGGAGCGCGGGTCGGGGTGGCCCGCCGGGTGCACGAGGGCGTACGGCTCGTCGAGGAGTACGCCCCCGATGAGCCCGGCGGGCAGCGCCGAGGTCCCGGCGAGCGTCGCGATGCCCACGTCGGCGCGGCCTTCGGCGACCTCGCCCGCGGTGCCCGCGCCCAGCTCGCGGACGACCCTGACCTCCGGGCGGATGCCGGGGTGGCGGGCGGCGAGGCGTGCCAGGGCGGCCGGGAGCAGATGCAGCGCCGCGCTGCGGAAGGCGGCGATGCGCAGCGGGCCCTCGGCGACGCCCCGTTCGGCGCCGCGTGCCTCCGTCACCAGGGCGTCGAGCAGCCGCAGGACGCGCCGGGCGTGAGCGGCGGCGACGGCTCCGGCGGCCGTGGGCGTCGCCCCCTTGCGGCCCCGCTCGAAGAGCACAGCACCGACCTTGCGTTCCGTGCCGCGAATGGAGTGCGAGACGGCGGACTGGGTGAGCCCGAGGGCCCGTGCGGCGGCGGAGAACCCGCGCTCGCGGTCCACGGCGGCCAGGACGCGGAGCTCGTGCGGGGCGAGATCGGCGGTGTGCGCGGCGTCCATCAGGGCTCCCACCTGCTGGTATGAGGGCCCTTCATGGATCAGGGCGTTCCATGAACGCAACCCTCTGCCCGGCCTCCGCATTCCTGCCTACGGTCACGTGCATGACCGAGACCGCGCTCACCGTGCACCAGACCGCCCGCCCCCACGGCTTCCCCACCGCCGCCCACTTCGCGTTCGTGGAGTCCCCGCCGCCCGCGCCCGTGCCGGGCACCGCCCTCGTGGAGAACCTCTACTGGTCCGTCGACCCCTACCACCGCGAGATGATGGACGGCGACTTCGCGCTGAACGCCCCGCTGGAGGGCCGCACCATCGGCCGTGTCGTCGCCTCCCGGGACGCGTCCCTCGCCGAGGGGGAGATCGTCTTCCACCGCCAGGGCTGGCGTACGCACGCCGTGGTGACGCCGGACGAGGTACGGCGCCTGCCCCGCTTCGAGGGCGTGCCCCTCTCCGCGCATCTGGGCATCCTCGGCGGCACCGGTCTGACCGCGTACGTCGGCCTCACCCGCATCGCCGAACTGCGCGAGGGGCAGGACCTGTTCGTCTCCGCGGCGGCGGGCGGCGTCGGGACGGCGACCGGGCGTCTGGCGCGCCTGATGGGCGTGGGCCGGCTCGTCGGCAGCGCCGGTTCGGCGGCGAAGGCGGCGTACCTCACCGAACACGTCGGCTACGACGCGGCCTTCGACCACCGCTCGGGACCGGCCGCCGGCCTCCTCGCCGGAGCCGCGCCCGACGGCATCGACGTGTACGTGGACAACGTGGGCGGCGAGCAGCTGGACGCGGCGATCTCCGCGCTGCGCGAGCGCGGGCGGATCGTACGCGTCGGCACGATCACGCAGTACAACGCGACGGGCGCGCCGTACGCGTTGCGCAACCTGCCCGGCATCGTCGAGAAGAGCCTGCGGGTGGAGGGCTTCCTGGTCCGCGACTATCCGCATCTCCAGGAGGAGCTGTACGCGTTCGTGGTGCCGCATCTGCGAAGCGGCCGGGTCGGTCTCGACGAGACGGTGGTCGAGGGGTTCGACCGGATCGTGGACGCGTTCCTCGGGATGCTGCGGGGCGAGAACCGGGGCAAGATGATCGTCCGCGCGGCCGGCGCGGAGGCCTGACCGCCCCGCGGGTGCTCAGAAGACACGCGGCCCCGCTCCGAGTCCCGGGTCGTGGCAGGGCGGAACCGGCCGCAGATTGGTCTGCACCATGGCGCCGAGGCCCTGTCCGCAGCAGAATCGGACGCATGCCTGAGACCGAGCAGCAACGACAGTGGACCCCCATCCATGGCGAGCCCTACCGCTCCGTTCCGTACCGGCCGGCTCGTATGCCCGAGGCCGAATCCCTCGCGCGGGCAGCCGGGTTGAGGGCGCGGATGCGGGAGCGGCGCACGGTGCGGCAGTTCGCCCCCGACCCGGTGCCCGCCCAGGTGGTGCGGGACGCCATCGCCTGCGCGGCGACGGCGCCGTCCGGCGCGCACCAGCAGCCGTGGACGTTCGTCCTCGTCCAGGACCCGGACGTCCGCCGCCGCATCCGCGAGGCCGCCGAGCACGAGGAGCGGGTCTCGTACGACGGACGGCTCGGCGAGGAGTGGCTGGCGGCCCTGCGCCCCCTCGGCACGGACGAGGTGAAGCCGCACCTGACGGACGCGCCCGCGCTGATCGTCGTCTTCCAGCAGCGGTACTGGCTCGGCGAGGACGGCACCAAGCACAAGCACTACTACGTCGACGAGTCGGTCGGCATCGCGGTGGGGATGCTGCTGTCGGCCCTGCACCTGTCGGGCCTCGCCGCGCTGATCCACACGCCGAGCCCGATGCGGTTCCTGTCCCAGGTGCTCGGCCGCCCCGAGAACGAGAAGGCGTTCGCGGTGATCCCCGTCGGCTATCCGGCGCCGGACTGCCAGGTCCCCGACCTCGTGCGCAAGTCGCTCGATCAGGTCCTCGTGGAGGTCTAGCGGGCGGCTCAGCGGGCCCGCGCGGACACCGGCCGGCCGCTCCCGGCGAGCGAGGGGTAGTCGGTGTAGCCCTCGGCGCCCGCCCCGTAGAGGAGGGACCCGTCGATCTCCTGGAGGGGCGCCCCGGCCGCGAACCGTGCCGGCAGGTCGGGGTTGGCGATGAACGCGCGCCCGTACGAGACGAGGTCGGCGGCCCCGGACGCGAGCAGCGCCTCGCCCGCTTCCCGCGTCGTGGGGTCGCCGTTCTCGCCGACGTTGGCGATGAGGGTGCCGTGCCAGCGGGGGCGCAGGTCGGCGAGGGCCGGGTAGCGGTCGTTGTCGGTGAGGTGGAGGTAGGCGAGGCCCACTCCGTCGAGCTCGTCGAGCAGCGCGCGGTAGACGGGACCGGGGTCGGCCTCCGCCATGCCGAACTGCGGGTTGCCGGGCGACAGGCGCAGCCCGAGCCGTGCGGCGCCGATGGCTTCGGCGACCGCGCGCACCACCTCGACGGCGAACCGGATGCGGTCGGCGACGGACCCCCGGCCGTACTCGTCGTCACGGAGGTTGCTGTTGTCCGCGAGGAACTGGTGGATCAAGTAGCTGTTGGCGCCGTGCAGTTCGACCCCGTCGAAGCCCGCCGCGACGGCGTTGCGGGCGCCGTCCACGAAGTCCCGGACGGCCGTGCGGATGTCGTCCCGGGTCATCTCGCGCGGCGTGACCGCGTCGGCCTTGCCGCCGGGCACATGGACGCGGCTCGGGTCCACGAGCACGGCGGACGGCGCGGCGGGCACGTCGCCGTCGACCCGGGACAGGGGGTGGCCGTGACGGCCGCCGTGCATCAGCTGGGCGTAGATCCGGCCGCCGGCGGCGTGCACGGCGCCGGTGACGCGCCGCCAGCCCTCGATGTGCGCGGCGGTCTCGAGTCCGGGGTGGCGCCAGCCGCTCTGGCCCCGGCTGCTGGGCCAGATGCCCTCGGTGACGATGAGCCCGGCGCTCGCGCGCTGGGCGTAGTGGTCGGCGACGACGGGCAGCGGCGTACCGTCGGCCGTCGCCCGCAGCCGGGTCATGGGCGCCATGACCATACGGTTGGGGAGGAGGCCGAGGGGGCCCGCGGAATAGGGCGTCAGAAGCGCGTTGTTCGTCATGCCGGGACGGTAGAAGCTGACACTGGTGTGCATTTCAAGTGCGGAGGTCCGCGGCATGAGAATCGGCGAACTGGCGAAGCGCACCGCCGTGAGCGAGCGCTCCCTGCGCTACTACGAGCAGCAGGGCCTGCTGGACGCGGACCGCACCCCCGGCGGCCACCGCGACTACCCGGAGAGCGCGGTGGACCGGGTCGTCCACATCCAGGAGCTGTTCGCGGCGGGCCTGACCAGCGCGAAGATCGTCCAGCTGCTGCCGTGCATGCGGGACGGGGACGGCGGGCCCTCCGAGCTGGCGACGCCGTGGCTGGTCGACGAACTCACCGGGGAACGCGCGCGGATCGACCGCCAGGTCGAGGATCTGCTGCGGGCCAGGGAGGTCCTGGACGAAGTGATCACGGCGGCGTCCGGCGCGCCCCGCTGACACCTCGGCGCCCGGCGTGCCCCGGTCTCCCGGCCCGGCTCCCGAACTCCCGGGCTCCCGGGTACGGTCGTGATCATGAACGTGACTCCCGCCCGCAGAACCCTCCTCGGGGCCGCCGCCGTGGCCCCCGTCCTCCTGTCCGTGCCCGGCGCCGCACACGCCACCGCGCCCGGCACCGCTCGCGCCACCGCGCACGCCACCTCCCTCCCCGACGCCCGGCGGCGGCTGCGCGAGCTGGAGAAGGGCTACCCGGGCCGCATCGGCCTGCACGCGCTGAACACCGGCACCGGCGCCACCCTCGGCCACCGCGCGGACGAACGCTTCGCCATCGCCTCGACGTTCAAGGTCCTGGCCGCCGCCGCGATCCTGCGCAGGGCACGCGAGCAGGAGCCCGGACTGCTCGACGTACTGATCCGCTACGGCCGGGACGACCTGGTCACGTACTCGCCGCGGTGCGAGATGCACCTCGAAACCGGCATGACGGTACGGGAGTTGTGCGACGCGACCATCACGTACAGCGACAACGCGGCCGGCAACCTGCTGATGCGGCGCATCGGCGGCCCGTCCGGCATCACCGAGTTCGCCCGCTCGCTCGGTGACCCCCACACCCGCCTCGACCGGTGGGAGACCGACCTCAACACCAACATCCCCGGCGACCGGCGCGACACGACGACCCCGGCCGCCATGACCGCGAACCTGCGCAAGCTCGTCCTCGGCGACGCCCTGCACCCGCTCGACCGCGGCCAGCTCACCCGGTGGCTCGTCGAGAACACCACCGGCGACGCGCGGATCAGGGCCGGGCTGCCCGCGGGCTGGCGGGTCGGCGACAAGACCGGCTCCCCCGCGTACGGCGGCGTCAACGACGTCGCCGTGGCCTGGCCCCCGAAGGGCGGCGGCGCGCCCCTCGTGATCTCCGTGTACACCACGCGCCTGGACCCGGACACCCCCGGCGAGGACCGCGTCGCCGCCGACATGACCCGCATCGCCGTCGACGCCCTGACCTGACGGGGCCGGGAAGACACACCGCCTCCGATCGGGGTGGGGCCCGGATCGGAGGCGGGGTTCAGGGGCGGGCCGCGGGGGCCCGGCAGGGGCGTCAGCCCATGTGCGGGTAGCCGTACTCAGTCGGCGGCACCAGCGTCTCCTTGATGGCGCGCGTCAGCGTCCACCGCTGGAGGTTCTGCGGGGCGCCCGCCTTGTCGTTGGTGCCGGAGCCACGGCCGCCGCCGAAGGGCTGCTGGCCGACGACGGCGCCGGTCGACTTGTCGTTGATGTAGAAGTTGCCCGCGGCGTAGCGGAGCTTGTCCATCGTGTACGCGGCCGCCGCACGGTCACCCGCGATGACCGAGCCGGTGAGCGCGTAGTCCGAGACCGACTCCATCTGGGCCAGCATCTCGTCGTACTTCTCGTCCTCGTAGACGTGGACGGCGAGGAACGGGCCGAAGTACTCGGTCGTGAAGACCTCGTTGGCCGGGTCCGTGCACTCCACGACGGTCGGGCGCACGAAGTAGCCGACCGAGTCGTCGTAGCTGCCGCCCGCGACGATCGTGCAGGTGTCGTCCGCCTTGGCGCGGTCGATGGCCGCCTTGTTCTTGGCGAACGCGCGCTCGTCGATGACGGCGCCGATGAAGTTCGTCAGGTCGGTGACGTCACCCATCTTGATGCCGTCGACCTCCGCCGCGAACTCCTCCTTGAAGCCGGAGTTCCAGATCGAGGCCGGGATGTACGCGCGCGAGGTGGCGGAGCACTTCTGGCCCTGGAACTCGAAGGCGCCACGGGTCAGCGCGGTCTTCAGGATCGCGCGGTCGGCGCTCGGGTGCGCGACGACGAAGTCCTTGCCGCCGGTCTCGCCCACCAGGCGCGGGTAGGTGCGGTACTTCGCGATGTTCTCGCCGACCGTCTTCCACAGGTGCTGGAAGGTCGGGGTCGAACCGGTGAAGTGGATGCCGGCCAGGTCGCGGTGGTGCAGGGCGACCTCGGAGACCGCGATGCCGTCACCGGTGACGAGGTTGATGACGCCCTTGGGCAGCCCGGCCTCCTCCAGGAGCCGCATGAGCAGCACGGCGGCGTGGGTCTGCGTCGGGGACGGCTTCCACACGACCACGTTGCCCATCAGGGCCGGGGCGGTGGGGAGGTTGCCCGCGATGGCCGTGAAGTTGAACGGCGTGATCGCGTAGACGAAGCCTTCGAGCGGGCGGTGGTCCAGACGGTTCCACACGCCGGGGGCGTTCGCCGGGGGCTGCTCGGCGAGCAGGTCACGGGCGTACTTGACGTTGAAGCGCCAGAAGTCGACGAGCTCGCAGGGGGTGTCGATCTCCGCCTGCTGGGCGGTCTTCGACTGGCCGAGCATCGTCGAGGCGGCCAGCGTCTCGCGCCAGGGGCCGGACAGCAGCTCGGCGGCGCGCAGGATGATCGCGGCGCGGTCGTCGAAGGACATCGCGCGCCACGCCGGGGCGGCGGCCAGGGCGGCGTCGATCGCGTCCTGGGCGTCCTGCTGGGTGGCGTGGCGGCCGGTGCCGATGACGGACTTGTGGTTGTGCGGCTGCACGACCTGGAAGGGCTCGCCGCCGCCGAGGCGCTTGACGCCGCCGATGGTCATCGGCAGCTCGATGGGGTTCTCGGCCAGCTCCTTGAGCTTGGTCTCGAGGCGGGCGCGCTCCGGGGAGCCGGGGGCGTAGCCGTGCACCGGCTCGTTGACCGGGGCCGGGACCTGAGTGACAGCGTCCATGAGTTCCGTATCTCCTTAAGAGGGTCGAGGGGGTGGGAGCTCAGCCCTTGGTTCAGTCCTTGGTGAGGATGGAGCGGGCGAAGAAGAGGAGGTTCGCCGGCTTCTCCGCGAGACGGCGCATGAAGTAGCCGTACCAGTCGGTGCCGTACGCCGTGTAGACGCGCATCCGGTGGCCTTCGGCGGCCAGCCGCAGGTGCTCGTCGCCGCGGATGCCGTACAGCATCTGGAATTCGTACTCGTCCGGTTTGCGCCCCGCGCGCCGCGCGAGCTCCTGTGCGATGGAGATCAGGCGCGGGTCGTGGGACCCGATCATCGGGTAGCCCTCACCCTCCATCAGGATGCGCAGGATGCGGACGTACGCCTTGTCGATCTCGGCCTTGTCCTGGTACGCGACCTCGGCGGGCTCCTTGTAGGCGCCCTTCACGAGGCGCACGCGGCTGCCGTTGGCGGCGAGGCGGCGGGCGTCGGCCTCGGTGCGGAAGAGGTAGGCCTGGATGACGCAGCCGGTCTGCGGGAAGTCCTCGCGCAGCGCGTCATGGATGGCGAACATCGAGTCGAGGGTGGTGTGGTCCTCGGCGTCCAGGGTGACCGTGGTGCCGATGGCGTCGGCGGCCTCGACGACGGGCCGCACGTTGGCGAGCGCGAGCTCGTGGCCGCCTTCCAGCGCTTGGCCGAACATCGACAGCTTCACCGACATCTCCGCCTTGGTGCCGAGGCCGAGGTCCTTGAGGCGGTCGATGAGCTCCAGGTAGGCGTCGCGGGCCGCGTGGGACTGCTCGACGGTGGTGATGTCCTCGCCCACCACGTCGAGGGTGACCTCAAGGCCCTTGTCGGCGGCGGCCACGACGACCGGGACGACCTGGTCGACGCTCTCACCGGCGATGAACCGGGCCACGACCTGCTTGGTGCCGGGAGCCGCCGAGACGAAACGGCGCATCTTGTCGCTGCGTGACGCGGCGAGAATCACGGGACCCAGCACGGGGCACCTCCACGGGTGTACGAAATCGAGTGCCCTACCGACATAGTCCTCCACAGAGGGAACAAAGCGGTACGGCACGGAGAACCACCGTGAAATCTAAGGATCACCCCCGCCCCGAGCCATCGACACCTGTCACGCATCCGTGCCCTGGATCTCATACACATGTCTGAGAAACGGTGCGTCCTGGGCGAGAATGGACGGGTGAAGGGCGACTACCAAGAACTGGTCGACGAGATCTCGGCGCTGCTCGGCGCCCCCGCGACCCTGGAGAACCGCGATTTCGAGCTGATCGCCTTCGGCGCGCACGACGGCGGAGGGGACGGCGACAGCGGCTTCGACGCGACCGCCCTCGACCCGGTCCGCACCCGCTCGATCCTGACGCGCCGCTCCACGGCCGAGGTCCGCGCCTGGTTCGAGGGCTTCGGCATCACCCGCGCCACGAGCCCCGTCCGCATCCCGCCCACCCCGGCGGCGGGCGTCCTGCGGGGCCGGATCTGCCTGCCGGTGCGCCATCGGGGGTTCGCCCTGGGGTACGTGTGGCTGCTCGACGACGAGCCGGGACCGACCGAGCAGCAGCTGGGCGCCGCCATGGACGTGACCGCCAGGATCGGCGCGCTGCTGGCCGACGAGGCGCAGGCCGGCGCCGATCTGACCCGGGAGTTCCGCGCGGTCCTCACCGCCGAGCGGGGCTGGCAGCGGGACATGGCGGTGGCGTCCCTGCGCACCGCGCTCGGCTCCGGCGCCGAGGGGCTGCACGCGGTGGTGTGCGTGGCGCCCTGGCCCTCCCCCGACCCGGAGGCCGCCCCCGCCGCCCGTACGGTGCCGTCCGCCGCGGCGATCTGCACGGTGCCGTGGGGCGCGACGGGCCAGGCCCTCGCGGCGCTGGTCCGGCTCCGCCCCGCCCACACCCCCTCCCCCCCCCGCACCCCGGCCCCGCGCCCCCTGGCGACCCGTC
>NZ_JAFEXF010000071.1 GCF_016905445.1 Streptomyces sp. G44 | reverse complement strand
GCCCCGCACGCACCGCCCCCCTCGGCACCGGAGCCGACCCCGCCTCCCCGCCCCGCCCCCGCGCCGGAGCACGTCTCCCCCGAGGACGACATCCCGGAGGACGACGACCCGGACCTGGTCGAATCCGCCCTCTCCGGCCACGACCTGATCGTCCGCGAGCTGGGCGCGACGGTGGTCGACGAGTACCCGAACGAATAGGCGGCCTGGCCGCCCGAGGTGTCCGGGCCGCCCGGGGCGGCCGGGCGGCCTGAGCGTCCGTTGCTGGGCGGAGCGTCCGCCCCCGCTTGAGCGTCCGGCCAGGCCGGGCGTCCGCCCTCGCTTGAGCGTCCGGCCAGGCCCGGCGTCCGGGCAAGCCTGAGTGTCGGGGCAGCCTGAGCGTCCGTTGCCGCCCCGAGCGTCCGGGCGGGCCTGCACCTCCGCGCGGTTTGAGCGTCCGGGTGGCCTAAGTGCCGGGCCCGCTCCGAGCGTCCGGGCGGGCCCGCTCCTCCGCGTGGTCTGAGCGTCCGGGTGGCCTGAGTGCCGGGTCGGCTCAAGCGTCCGTGCCCGCCCAAGCGTCCGGCCAGGCCGAGCGGCCAGGCCCGCGTGGCGGCGAGTGGCCCGACGGCATGTGGCAGAACCCGACCCCGAGGACTGCCGAGAACCCCCCGAGACTGTACGAACGTACAAGAGGCGCGGGAGCCCGGCTCGGCAGCCCGTACAAAGTCATGCCGGCCCGCGGGCTAGGCTGACCACCGTGAAGGTCCTCGTCATCGGCAGTGGTGCCCGCGAACACGCCCTGTGCCGCTCTCTGTCCCTCGACCCCGACGTCTCCGAGCTGCACTGCGCCCCCGGCAACGCCGGGACCGCCGAAGTGGCCGAGACCCACCAGGTCGACGCCCTCGACGGCGCGGCCGTGGCCGCGCTGGCGGCCGAACTCGGCGCCGGACTGGTCGTCGTGGGCCCGGAGGCCCCGCTGGTCGCCGGCGTCGCCGACGCCGTGCGCGCGGCCGGTATCCCCTGCTTCGGCCCGTCCCGTGAAGCCGCGCGGCTGGAAGGCTCCAAGGCGTTCGCCAAGGACGTGATGGCGGGCGCGAGCGTGCCGACCGCCCGGTCCTACGTCTGCACCACCGCCGAGGAGGTCGACGAGGCCCTCGACGCCTTCGGGGCGCCGTACGTCGTCAAGGACGACGGGCTCGCCGCGGGCAAGGGCGTCGTCGTCACCGACGACATCGAGGCGGCCCGCGCGCACGCCCTCGCCTGCGACCGCGTGGTCATCGAGGAGTTCCTCGACGGCCCGGAGGTCTCCCTCTTCGCGGTGACCGACGGCGAGACCGTCGTGCCGTTGCAGCCCGCCCAGGACTTCAAGCGGGCGCTGGACGGGGACGAGGGGCCGAACACCGGAGGCATGGGCGCGTACTCGCCCCTGCCGTGGGCCGACCCGAAGCTGGTCGACGACGTCATGGGCAGCGTGCTCCAGCCGACCGTCGACGAGCTGCGCCGCCGCGGCACCCCGTTCGCCGGACTGCTCTACGCGGGCCTGGCGATCACCAGCCGGGGCGTACGCGTGATCGAGTTCAACGCGCGCTTCGGCGACCCCGAGACCCAGGTCGTACTCGCCCGCCTCAAGACGCCGCTGGCCGGGCTCCTGATGGCCGCGGCGACCGGCAACCTGGCCGACCTGCCTCCGCTGCGCTGGAGCGACGACGCCGCGGTGACCGTGGTCGTCGCCTCGCACAACTACCCCGGGACGCCTCGTACGGGCGACCCCATCGAGGGCCTCGACGAGGTGGCGGCCCAGGATGCGCCTCACGCGTACGTCCTGCACGCCGGAACCCGGCGGGACGGCGACGCCGTCGTCAGCGCGGGCGGCCGGGTGCTGTCCGTGACGGCGACCGGCGACGGCCTCACGCAGGCACGCGAACGCGCGTACGCCGCGCTGTCCCGCATCCGTCTCGACGGCTCGCAGCACCGTACGGACATCGCGGCGAAGGCCGCCGCGGAGGCGTGACCGGCCGCGTGCCCGCATGACGTGCGGCCGCGTTCCCGCGTGATGTGCAGCCGCGAGGCCGCGTGGCGCGCGGTCGGCCTCAGGCCCCGGATCCGACATGGATCCGGGGCCTTTTCGGCACCCACCTTTAGCCAAAGCCATTCCATCGAGTGACCGCTGAGCCATCCGGCTGACGACGACCGGTACCCCAACTAGGGTGCGGCGCAAGCGTTCAGGGCGCCCAGAGCCAAACAGACCACCGGCATTGCGATGTCAGTGGCGGGTGCCACAGTGGGGGAGTGAGCAAGAGCAACGCCGTTGATGTGTGCCGCCGGCCCAGGCCGGCGGCCGTGCAGTAGGCAGCAGGGGGTGCCATCGGTCGTGTCAGGTACAGGTGTGGAGGTCGGCGCGCAGGCCGCGCGCTCCCGGGCCCTCGCCGTGCTGCGTCTGCGCGGCCGGGCACTGGCCGTGGCCCTGCTGCCCGCGGCCGCCGCCGTCGTGCTGCTCGCGGGCGGGGCCACGGGCCATATCAGCGGCGGGAGTTGGGACGTCGTGCGCTGGACGGTGACGGTGCTCGCCGTGCTGGCGCTGCTCGCCGCGGCGGGTGTCGCGCTGGTCGTCGCGCGGGCCAGACCCGCGCTGAGCCCCACGGTCCCGATCGCCGAGGAGTCCGCCCCTGATCTGTACCGGCTGGTCCGTGACCTCGCCGACCGGCTGGACGTGCCCGCGCCCTCGGCGATAGCGCTCACCCCCGACTGCGACAGCTGGCTGGAGGACCGCACCCACCCGGCGCACGGCCCGCCCGCGCGCGGCCGGGACACCTCTCCGGCGCGCGGCGGGGCCTCCGGCGGCCCGGGCGGCGTCCGCGCTCCCGAGCGCTCTCCCTCCGTCGCCCCCGTGCTCGTGATCGGGTCGCCGTTCCTGTGGTGGATGCGGGTCGGTGAGCTGCGCGCCGTGCTCGCTCCGGTCGTGGCGGGCACGGGCCCCTCCGCGCACCCCGACATAGCCGCCGCCCGGCGTTTCGTACGCGGACTCGACGCGGCGGTCGCGGTGGCCGCGGCCCCGGGGCGCGGCCCGCTGGCCCGGACGGTGCTCGCCGGGGTCGGCTGGGTCGCCCGGCTGCTCCTGCGCAACTGCCGGGTGCACGCCGCCGAGATGGAGCGGGGGGTCGCCGCGGCTGCCGCCGAGCGCGCCCAGACCGTGGACTACGGCGTGCGGATCGTCGCCCAGGAGCAGGTCGGTCTGGCGTACGCCGGCTGGGACCGGCTGCTTACCCGGGTCGCGCTGCCCGCCTGGCGGATGGGCCGCTGGCCGTCCCGGCTGGACGCGGGCGTGGTCTCCGCGCTCACCGAGCTGTCCCGCAGGGACCGCCTGGCGGACGGGTTCGCCTCCCGGCTGGGCGAGCGCCCCGCCTGCGACCTGCTGGAGGAGCCGGGTGCGGTGGACGAGGCGGCTTCGTTGCTCGCCGCCCGCCTCTTCCACGGCGGACCCGCCGAGACGGGCCCGGACTGGGCGCCGGTGGCCTGGCAGGAGTATCCGGACGAGGTCGTGGACCGCAAGTGGCGCATGGACGCCGCCCGCCTGCACCGCGTCCTGGACTCCCTGGACGCCGGCCACCGCGCGGGCCCCGCGGCCTCCGACCCCGAGGGCCCGACGCTCGCCCGCGTCCTGGACCACCTGACGGCCACGGGGGTGTACGGGTCGTACGGGTCGCCTGACTCGTACGGGGCGTATGGGTCCTATGGGGCGTACGAGTCCTCTGCCAAAGGTGCTGAAGGTGCCAGAGATGCCGAAGGTGCCGGAGATGCAGAGGTTGCCCAAGGTGCAGAGGGCGCCGATGGTGCTGGAGGTCCCGAAGATGCCGAGGGTCCCGAAGATGCCGAGGGTCCCGAAGGCGCTGCGGGTCCCGGGGGCCCCGGCCTCCGTGACGAAGGGCCCAGCGGTGTCCTCGCCGCCGGGCTCACCGCCGAGCTGGCCCGCGAGGAGGCCGCCGCCCCGCCGCGCCCCGCCCCGGCAGGGCCGGGCCCCGACGAGGCGCTCTGGGACGACGGCGCGCTGCCGCTGTTCCCCCTCCAGCCGCCCCGCACGGGCCGTGAGCTGCTGGTCGACCATGTCACGGCGATGGTCTGCTGCGCGGCCGTGGACACCGCAGGCGCCGCCCCCGGCCTCGACTGGCTCGACGGCCCCGCCCTGCTGATCGACGGTAAGCGCGCGGCGGACCTGGCGCCCCGCGTGCAGCGCCTCGTCGAGCACGGCGACCCGTCCCCCCTGCGGGAGTGGCTCGCGCGTCTCGGCGTCCGACAGGAGAAACCGGTCCGCCTCGTCTGATCCCGCTGTCACACCCGTGCCGCACCGAGATCCGGAAGCTTCCCTTCCGTTTCTGTCCGTTCCCGTCAATTAGCGACGAACGGTGACGGAGCGCGTGCGTAATGTGATGTGCTGGGTTCCGTCGCCGGACCGTACGCACCGGCCGGCGCCGCAGGCCGGGGGAGTGAGGGAGGGGAAGACATGGGGCAGGAGCCGATCCGCCGCTGGGAATCGGGCGCGCTGGCGCACGCCGTGTCGGACCCGTTCGGCCAGGGCCCGCTGCCCTGGCTGCGAGGATCCGAGCACTACTTCGACGACACGGGCAAGGTCGTGCCCTGGTACGTCGACCACGCCTCGGCCCCGGGGGCGAACATCCCGGCACCCCGCACCGGTGCTCCCCGGACCGCCGACGACGTGCGGTGCCAGATCAAGGGCTTCACCGCCACCGGCGCCGCCGCCCCGGGCGAGGCGATCGACTTCCACGTCACGGTGGACCCGCCCCAGCAGTTCAGCGTCGACATCTACCGCATCGGGCACTACGGCGGCGACGGCGCCTGCAAGATCACGACCAGCCCGCGCCTCTCCGGCATCGTCCAGCCGCCCCCGCTCACCGCGGACCGCACGGTCTCCTGCCACCACTGGTGGCTCTCCTGGCGCCTTCAGATCCCGAGCTACTGGAACATCGGGGCGTACGTGGCGGTGCTCACCACCGCCGACGGCTACCGCTCGCACGTGCCCTTCACGGTCCGCGACAGCCACCCCGCCGACCTCCTGCTGCTCCTGCCGGACGTGACGTGGCAGGCGTACAACCTCTATCCGGAGGACGGCCGCACCGGCGCCAGCCTCTATCACGCGTGGGACGAGGAGGGACGTCTCCTCGGCGAGAGCGAGGCCGCCGTCACGGTCTCCTTCGACCGTCCCTACGCGGGCGCGGGCCTGCCCCTGCACGTCGGCCATGCCTACGACTTCATCCGCTGGGCCGAGCGTTACGGCTACGACCTGGCGTACGCCGACGCCCGTGACCTGCACGCGGGCCGCATCGACCCCACCCGCTACCGGGGCCTGGTCTTCCCGGGCCACGACGAGTACTGGTCACCGGCGATGCGCCGCACCGTGGAGCTGGCCCGCGACGGCGGCACCTCCCTGGTCTTCCTCTCCGCCAACACCATGTACTGGCAGGTGGAGTTGGGGCCCTCCCCGTCCGGCGTACCGGACCGCCTGCTGACTTGCCGCAAGCGCCGCGGCCCCGGCAGGTCCGCGCTCTGGCGCGAGCGGGACGGCGACAACACGGCCGAGCAGCAACTGCTCGGCATCCAGTACGCGGGCCGCGTCCCCGAACCGCACCCCCTGGTCGTCCGCAACGCCGACCACTGGCTGTGGGAGGCGACCGGGGCGCACGAGGGCGACGAGATCGAGGGCCTGGTCGCGGGCGAGGCCGACCGCTACTTCCCGCGGACGGCGCTCCCCGAGCACCAGGGCCGCATCCTGCTCGCCCACTCGCCGTACGCGGACGCGGAGGGCGTCACCCGCCACCAGGAGTCCTCGCTCTACCGCGCGCCCTCGGGCGCCCTGGTCTTCGCCTCCGGCACCTTCGCCTGGTCCCCGGCGCTCGACCGCCCGGGGCACGTGGACGCCCGGGTGCAGCGCGCCACGGCCAACCTCCTGGACCGCATCTGCAAGCGGGACTGACCATTCCGGCAGGGCCCGGCGGACCCTGCCCCCGGGGCCCCGCACGGCTCGGGCCGACCCCTGGCCAAGACCTCTCCCTCGATACGGGAGAATCGACACCACTTGGTCGGAATCACTGGAGGGAACCGTGTCCGGATTCGTAGAAAAGCCCGAGCCTGTGCACGTGCCGGGCCTGGTCCACCTCCACACCGGCAAGGTGCGCGAGCTGTACCGGAACGAGGCGGGTGAGCTGGTCATGGTCGCCAGCGACCGGCTCTCCGCCTATGACTGGGTGCTGCCCTCGGAGATCCCCGACAAGGGCCGCGTCCTCACCCGGCTCTCCCTGTGGTGGTTCGACCAGCTCGCGGACATCATCCCGAACCACGTCATCTCCACCGACCTGCCGCAGGGCGCCCCCGCCGACTGGGAGGGCCGCACGCTCGTCTGCAAGTCCCTGGAGATGGTCCCGGTCGAGTGCGTGGCCCGCGGCTACCTCGCCGGTTCGGGCCTCCTGGAGTACAACCAGAGCCGTACCGTCTGCGGCCTCGCGCTGCCCGAGGGCCTGGTCGACGGCTCGGAGCTGCCCGGCCCGATCTTCACGCCCGCGGCGAAGGCGGCCGTCGGTGAGCACGACGAGAACGTGAGCTACGAGGAAGTCGCCCGCCAGGTCGGCCCGGAGACCGCCGCGCAGCTGCGCCAGGCGACGCTCGCCGTCTACAGCAGGGCCCGGAACATCGCGCGCGAGCGGGGCCTGATCCTCGCCGACACCAAGTTCGAGTTCGGCTTCGACGACGGGGCGCTGTTCATCGGCGACGAGGTCCTGACGCCGGACTCCTCGCGGTTCTGGCCCGCCGACCAGTGGGAGCCGGGCCGCGCCCAGCCGTCGTTCGACAAACAGTTCGTACGGGACTGGCTGACCTCGCCGGCCTCGGGCTGGGACCGCAAGAGCGAGCAGCCGCCGCCGGCGCTGCCGCGGGACGTGGTGGACGCCACCCGCGCCAAGTACATCGAGGCGTACGAGCGGCTGACCGGGACGTCCTGGTAGCCGTACGCGAGGGAAGAACGCGAAAGGCCCCGCTCCGAGGAGCGGGGCCTTTCATCTGAGCGGACGACCAGGTTCGAACTGGCGACCTCAACCTTGGCAAGGTTGCGCTCTACCAACTGAGCTACGTCCGCGCTGCGCCGTAACGCGAGGACCACTATACCCAACCTCGCTCGCGTGCGAGACGCACCGCCGTATGCCGGTTCTCCGCCCCGATCTTGGTGGCCGCCGAGGAGAGGTAGTTGCGGACGGTCCCGGGGGAGAGCGCGGCGCGCTCGGCGATCTCCGCGACGGGCGCCCCGTCGGCGGCGAGTTCGAGGACCTCGGCCTCGCGTGCGGTCAGCGGCGAGTCCCCGGCGGAGATGGCGTCGGCGGCCAACTCCGGGTCCACGTAACGGTTTCCGGCGTGCACGGTACGGATGATCTCGGCGAGCCGCTGGGCACTCACCGTCTTCGGCACGAAGCCGCGTACGCCCACCGCGAGGGCCCGCTTGAGATGTCCCGGTCTGCCATGGCTCGTCACGATCATGGTCCGGCAGTGCGGCAGTTCGGCCCGCAGGGATGTGGCCACACTCACACCGTCGGCGCCCGGCATCTGGAGGTCGAGCACCGCGACATCGGGCCGGTGGGCGCGTGCCATGGCGAGCGCCTCGGGGCCGGTGGCCGCCTCGGCGACGACCACGAGGTCGTCCTCCAGGGCGAGCAGGGCGGCGAGCGCGCCCCGGATGAGGTGCTCGTCGTCGGCGAGCAGGAGGCGCAGGCTCACAGCAGGACCTCGTTCCGGTCGGCGGGTGCGGGCGCCGCGCCCCCGGCCGCGCCCCGCGGCAGCGGCACCGCAGCGGTGAGGTGGAAGCGGCCCTGCCGGGCCGCGAAGTCGAGGGTGCCGTCGACCTCGGCGAGCCGCTCCCCGAGCCCGGCGAGGCCCGAGCCGCCGCCCGACGGCACGGCATCGGCCACGCCGTCGTTCTCGACGGTCAGGGTCGTACGGTCGTCCGTCACCGTCAGGGTGATGTCGCAGTGGGTGGCGTCGCCGTGCCGCAGCACGTTGGTGGCCGCCTCCCGGACGACCCAGCCGAGGGCCGACTGGACGGTGGGCGGGAGCCCCGCCGCCGAGCCGGTGACCCGGCAGGCGATCCCGGCCGCCTCCAGCACGCCCTGTGCGCCCAGGAGTTCGACGCCGAGGTCGATCTCGCGGTAGCCCCGCACCACTTCCCGCACCTCCCGCTGCGACTCCTGGGCGATCCGCTGCACCTCGACCATCTGGTCCACGGCCTCGGGCAGCCCCCGGCGGGCGAGCTGCACCGCCAGCTCGCTCTTGAGGGCGAT
Organism: Streptomyces sp. G44; assembly: GCF_016905445.1. Classification (GTDB taxonomy): domain Bacteria; phylum Actinomycetota; class Actinomycetes; order Streptomycetales; family Streptomycetaceae; genus Streptomyces. The sequence goes on along the minus strand of NZ_JAFEXF010000071.1, from coordinate 24,955 downwards.
GACGGCGAGGTTGCGGCCCATCACGTCGTGCAGGTCCCGCCCGAACCGCAGCCGCTCCTCGGCGACCGCGAGGCGGGCCTCCACCTCGCGGGACCGGTCGGCCTCCCACATCACGGAGAGCGTCCAGGCGCCGCAGCGCGCGGAGATCAGCGTCAGGAGGCCGGCGAACGCGATGAGGGCGGCGAACCCGGCGAGCCGCGCGTCGCGCACGCCGACGGCGGCGAACGCGGCCACGACGAAGACGTCGATCAGCGCGATGTGGAGCAGGAACCTGCGGACCGGCACGGCGAAGGCGAGCGCCTGGCCGAACGGCACGACCAGGTACAGCGTCGTTAAGCCGATCATCCCTTCGGTGACGCCGTCGACCGCTTCGAGGACGAGGACGAGCACCAGCGCGAGGGCCAGCAGGGCACCGGAGACGGTGAGATCGCGGCGCGGCAGGTCCGTCCGCCTCAGGTAGTGGTCGACCGAGCGCCGCAGGGACCGGTTGACGTGCACGCTCTGCACGGCGGCCACCGCGAGCAGCGTCCAGCCGGTGATCTGCGCGGCGGGTTCGTGGGCGAGACTCAGGCCCAGCGGCACCGAGCCCCAGCTGAAGAAGAAGAGCCAGGGCAGGGCGTGCCACATGACCATGCTCTGGAACTCGACCTTCTCGATCTTGCTACGGGCCTGCCAGTCACGCTGCCAGGCCCGTATCCGGCCGACCACGCGGACCGCCTCCCTCAGTGCCGGGGTTCCCAGCGGAACCATCGTCGTACAGCAAACACCGACAGCAGGGTCCAGGCCACCGCGGTGGCGAGGGCGCCGAGGGTCTCACCCGTCGAGAGGTGGCCGGCCCAGCCGCCGCGAATCAGTTCGATGACCGGCGAGAGCGGCAGCAGCTCGCAGACCGCGGCGACCTTGTCGGGCATGACTTCGAACGGGATGAAGAGCCCGGAGCCGAACATCGAGACGAAGATCAGCGGCATGCTCATGACCTGGGCGGATTCGGTGGACCTGCTGAAGCTTCCGGTGACGGCCGCCAGCGCGGCGAACATCACGAGGCCCGCGGCGATGCCGAGCACCACGAGATGGGGTGCGCTCGGCGCCCCGGCGTCCAGGAGCACCGCGCAGCCCGCGCTGAGCACCAGGCACTGCACGATCCCGATCGAGACCGAGGGCAGCGCGGCGCCCGCGAGTATCTCGGCGTCCCGCAGTTCGCCGGTGCGCAGCCGCTTGAACACCAGTTCCTCGCGCCGGGCGACGTAGACGCCGGTCAGCGTGGAGTAGACGGCGAAGAGCAGCGAGAAGCCGAGGGCGCTCGGCAGCACGACGGTGCCGAGGGAGAGTCCGGTGCCCTTCAGATCCATCTCCTCGGCGGCCTGCCGCATGCTGAACGGCAGGACGAACGGCACGAACATCGCTGCGAACAGCGTGCCCTTGCTCCGCCCGAGCAGCGTCAGCTCGGCGCGCGCCAGCGCCCGCATCCGCCCCGCCGGAGTCGTCACGGCCACCGTGCTCATGCCGCCACCTCCTTGGCCCCGGCGTTCCCGGCGCTCCCGGCATTCCTGGTGTTACCGGCCCGCTCGGTGTCCCGCGCGATCCGCAGGAACGCCTCCTCCAGCGAGGCCGCCCGCACATCGAGCGCCCCCAGTTCGACCCGTGCGTCCCGGGCCCACAACAGCAGCTCCGTGGCGGTTCGTTGCAGCTCGTGCGTACGCAGCCGCACGCGGCGCCCCGCGCTCTCGTGTCCGCTCACGCCCAGCTCGGCGAGGGGCGGCAGGTCGCCGACGAAGTACCCCTCGGGCAGTTCGAAGGAGACGTGGGAGGGCTGGGCGGCGACCACGTCGGCGACGCGCCCCTCGGCGGCGATCCGCCCCTCGTGCAGGATCGCGAGCCGGTCGGCGAGCTCCTCGGCCTCTTCCAGGTAGTGCGTGGTGAGCAGCACGGTCGTGCCGTTGTCCCGCAGTTCGCGGACCAACTCCCAGGTGTCGCGCCGCCCTTCCGCGTCGAGCCCCGTGGTGGGCTCGTCGAGGAAGAGCACCTCGGGCCGCCCGATGAGCGCCATGGCGAGGTCGAGCCGCCGCTTCTCGCCGCCGGACAGCTGCTTCACGCGTACGCCGGCCCGCTTGCCGAGCCCCACGATCTCCAGGGCCTCGGCGGCGGGGCGGGCCCCGCTGGTGCAGCCGGCCCACATCCGCACGGTCTCGGCGACCGTCAATTCGGCGGGGAATCCGCCTTCCTGGAGCATCACCCCGATCCGGGGCCGCACCGCGCCCCGCTCGGTGTACGGGTCGTGCCCGAGCACCCGGACCCGTCCGCCGGCCGGCGCCGCGAGGCCTTCGAGGAGCTCCATGGTGGAGGTCTTGCCGGCGCCGTTGGTGCCGAGCAGCGCGAACAGCTCGCCGCGGGCCACGCCGAAGGAGACCCCGCGTACCGCCTCGAAACCGCCCCCGTACACGCGCCGCAGATCGGTCACGTCGATCACTTGGTCAGTCATGGGACCAGCCTCTCCCGGCCGCCGAGGCGGGAGCAGTGCGCGCTGTCACCGGCCCGCATGACAAATGTCAGAAGCCGTGGCCGACGACCGGGCACGACGACCGGGTACGGGGACACGAAGAAGGCCCCGGTCGGATCGACCGGGGCCTTCTTCGATGGAGCGAACGACGAGGTTCGAACTCGCGACCTCAACCTTGGCAAGGTTGCGCTCTACCAACTGAGCTACGTTCGCATTGCCTCCGACCAGCTCTCACTGATCGGCGCGAGCACCAGCTTACCGCAACCAGGTGACCGGTCGGGAAGCGATGCGGAGCGGGTGACAGGAATTGCACACTGCGCCTTCCCCCTGGAAGGGGGATGTTCTACTACTGAACTACACCCGCACGACTCCGTGAGGTCCGGCCTTTCGGCCTCGCCCCTCGGCGTGCTCCAGACTCTAGCTGACCAGCGGGGGTGCAGCGCAAGTCGGTGGCCGCGAGAGGCGAGGGCCGCGGAGGGTGCCGGGTCAGTTGGCCGCCTCGAAGGCCTCGTAGACCCGCTTGGGGATGCGGCCGCGGGGCGGGACGTCCAGCTGGTGCGAGCGGGCCCAGGCCCGTACGGCCGACGGGTCGGGGGAGACGGCGGTGTGCCGGAACGCCTTCCCGGACCTCGACTGCTTGCGGGCCGCCTCCAGGTAGGGGGCGAGCGCCGTGCGCAGTTTCTTGGCATTGGTTTGGCTGAGGTCGATCTCGTACGACGTGCCGTCAAGACCGAAGGCGACTGTTTCCGCCGCTTCCCCGCCGTCCATGTCGTCAAAGAGTGTGACTACGACACGCTGCGCCACGAATATCGGTCCCTTCGTGCGGCTCCACCACGCTGACGTGCGGTGATGCCGACTGTCCGGCTGTTTTGGGGCAAAGTATCGACTATTGCCATTTCCTTTGTACAGTGCCCGGCATTGCATTGTGAAGTCCGGCCGAATATCTCCGCGTGTCCGGCCGCAATGTCGAACCGTGATCTTTTCCCTGATTCCTTGTGAAGATACCCGGTTCGATACCCGCCGGAACGGCGGCGCGTGACCGTCATCACGTAGGTTTCTACGAATCTACGCGAGTAGAAATTTTGTGCCGGTAGTCTGAAGGAACCTGCTCAGCACCGTGCAAGCAGCACACGCCAGCACCACACACCGGGAGTGCCAGTGGCACGCGTCGTAGTCGACGTCATGCTCAAGCCGGAGATCCTCGACCCCCAGGGCCAGGCGGTGCAGCGTGCACTGCCGCGCCTCGGTTTCCAGGGCATCTCCGACGTACGTCAGGGAAAGCGTTTCGAACTGGAGGTGGACGGGCCGGTCGACGACGCCGCCCTCGCCCGTATCCAGGAGATGGCGGAAACCTTCCTCGCCAACACCGTGATCGAGGACTTCGTCGTAAAGGTGGAGGACGAGAAGGCGGAGGGCGAGAAGTGACCGCTCGAATTGGCGTCGTCACTTTCCCCGGAACCCTCGACGACCGCGACACCCAGCGCGCCGTCCGCGTGGCGGGCGCCGAGGCCGTGCCGCTGTGGCACAAGGACAAGGACCTCAAGCAGGTCGACGCCGTGGTGCTGCCCGGAGGATTCTCCTACGGCGACTATCTGCGGGCCGGCGCCATCTCCCGCTTCTCGCCGGTGATGGAGTCCGTCATCGAGCAGGCGAAGGCCGGAATGCCCGTTCTGGGTATCTGCAACGGCTTCCAGGTCCTCACCGAGACGCACCTCCTGCCGGGCGCGATGCTGCGCAACAACCACCTGCACTTCATCTGCCGCGAGCAGAAGCTGCGCGTGGAGAGCGACCGGACCGCCTGGACCGCCGACTACACGGCCGGTCAGGAGATCTCGATCCCGCTCAAGAACATCGACGGTCAGTACACCGCCGACGAGCGGACCCTGGACATGCTGGAGGCCGAGGGCCGCGTCGCCTTCCGGTACCTCGACGGCAACCCCAACGGCTCGCTCCGTGACATCGCCGGCATCACCAACGAGGCGGGCAACGTCGTCGGTCTCATGCCGCACCCCGAGCACGCCGTCGAGCCGCTGGTCGGCACCGGCCGCACCGACGGCCTGGGATTCTTCACCTCGATCCTGAAGAAGCTGGTCAACGCATGACTCTGGACACCGTCAAGCACGCAGCCGAGACGCCCGACGTCAAGCTGCCCTGGGCCGAACTGGGCCTGAAGGAAGACGAGTACGAGCGCGTCCGCGAGATCCTCGGCCGCCGCCCGACCGGCGCCGAGCTGGCCATGTACTCCGTCATGTGGTCCGAGCACTGCTCGTACAAGAGCAGCAAGGTCCACCTGCGGCAGTTCGGCGAGAAGGTCCCGGAGAACGACGCCATGCTCGTCGGCATCGGCGAGAACGCCGGTGTCGTGGACGTCGGTCAGGGCTACGCCGTCACCTTCAAGGTCGAGTCGCACAACCACCCCTCGTACGTCGAGCCCTACCAGGGCGCGGCCACCGGCGTCGGCGGCATCGTGCGCGACATCATCGCGATGGGCGCCCGCCCGGTCGCGGTCGTGGACCCGCTGCGGATGGGCGACGCCCACCACCCCGACACCAAGCGCGTCCTGCCCGGCGTCGTCGCGGGCATCGGCGGCTACGGCAACTGCCTGGGCCTGCCCAACATCGGCGGCGAGCTGGTCTTCGACGCCTGCTACCAGGGCAACCCGCTGGTCAACGCCGGTGCCATCGGCGTCATGCGGCACGAGGACATCCACCTCGCGAAGGCGTCGGGCCCCGGCAACAAGGTCATCCTGTACGGCGCCCGCACGGGCGGCGACGGCATCGGCGGCGCCTCGATCCTGGCGAGCGAGACCTTCGACGACAGCAAGCCGTCGAAGCGTCCCGCCGTGCAGGTCGGCGACCCCTTCCAGGAGAAGCTCCTCATCGAGTGCACCCTGGAGGCCTTCGCCGAGAAGCTGGTCGTCGGCATCCAGGACCTGGGCGCGGCAGGCCTCTCCTGCGCGACCTCGGAGCTGGCGTCCAACGGCTCCGGCGGCATGCGGGTCGAGCTGGACGACGTACCGCTGCGCGACTCCACGCTCACTCCCGAAGAGATCCTCATGAGTGAGTCGCAGGAGCGGATGTGCGCGGTCGTCGAGCCGGACAAGGTCGGCCGGTTCCTGGAGATCTGCGAGAAGTGGGACGTCATCGCCACCGTCGTCGGTGAGGTGACCGACGGCGACCGCCTGGAGATCTTCTGGCACGGCGAGAAGATCGTCGACGTCGACCCGCGCACGGTCGCCCACGACGGACCGGTCTACGAGCGCCCCTACGCGCGGCCGCAGTGGCAGGACGCCCTCCAGGCCGACGACGCGAACAAGCTGGCCCGCCCGGCGAACGCGGACGAGCTGCGCGAGCAGGTCCTCAAGCTGGTCGCCGCCCCGAACCAGGCCGCGAAGTCCTGGGTCACCGACCAGTACGACCGCTTCGTGCAGGGCAACACCGTCCTCGCCCAGCCCGAGGACTCCGGGATGATCCGGATCAACGAGGAGACGGGTCTCGGCGTCGCCATCGCCACCGACGGCAACGGCCGGTACGCGAAGCTCGACCCGTACAAGGGCGCGCAGCTCGCGCTCGCCGAGTCGTACCGCAATGTCGCCGCCTCCGGCGCCAAGCCGCTCGCGGTCTCGGACTGCCTGAACTTCGGTTCGCCCGAGGACCCGGACGTCATGTGGCAGTTCGCCGAGGCCGTGCGCGGCCTCGCGGACGGCTGCCTGGAGCTGGGCACCCCGGTGACCGGCGGCAACGTCTCGCTGTACAACCAGACGGGCGAGGCGGCCATCCACCCGACGCCGGTCGTCGCCGTGCTCGGCGTGATCGACGACGTGGCCCGCCGCACGCCGATCGCCTTCAGGGAAGAGGGCCAGCTCCTCTACCTGCTCGGCGAGACGCGCGAGGAGTTCGGCGGTTCGGCCTGGTCGCAGGTGGTCCACGGCCACCTCGGCGGGCTGCCGCCCGAGGTCGACCTGGCCCGCGAGAAGCTGCTCGCGGAGATCCTGATCTCGGCCTCCCGCGACGGCATGATTGACGCCGCGCACGACCTGTCGGACGGCGGTCTGGTGCAGGCCGTCACCGAGTCCTGCCTGCGCGGCGGGCAAGGCGCGCGCCTGATCGTCCCGGACGGTCTGGACGCGTTCACCTTCCTGTTCTCCGAGTCGGCGGGGCGCGCGGTCGTCGCGGTGCCGCGCAGCGAGGAGCTGCGGTTCACCGACATGTGCGGGGCGCGGGGCCTGCCCGTCACGCGCGTCGGTGTGGTGGACGGCGACGCGGTCGAGGTGCAGGGCGAGTTCACGCTGCCGCTGAGCGAGCTGCGGGAGGCGCACGAGGGGACGATTCCGGGGCTCTTCGCCTGAGTGGTGTTCCTGGCTGCCTGCGGCGGCTCGTGCTGACGGCCCCCGTCCGGACCTCATGGTCCGGGCGGGGGCTTCGTCGCACCCGGCCGGGCTCCCTTCGGGATCTTGCCAAGAATTACGTACCTACGTAATCTCATACTCGTGGATCTTGAGGAGCGCGTCGCCGAGCTCGAACGGCGCATGGCGGAACTGGAGCGGGCCCGGCCGGCCGCGCCTCCGGTGGGTGAAGGCGACTTCTGGGCCCTCGACGCCCTGAAGGCGCGGCACCCGGTGTCCGAGGACACGGACGGTGCCGTGCTGTTCACCGGATCGGTGCGGGTGCCGACGGGACACCAGTACGACTGGCAGTACGGCCTGCTCACCGAGACGGTGCTGGAGGGCGACTGGTCGGACGCCGCCGAGCCGATCGCCGCACTCGGCCATCCCGTACGGCTGCGGCTGCTGCGGGAGATCCTCGGCGGGCTGCGCACCGCCGCCGAGCTGGTCGCGCTCGACGACGTCGGGACGACCGGGCAGATCTACCACCACCTGCGCCAACTGACCGGCGCGGGCTGGCTGCACGTCCAGGGGCGCGGGCGGTACGAGGTGCCCGCGGGGCGGGTGGTGCCGCTGCTGGTGGTGCTGTCCGCCACGCGCCCGCAGCAGTGAGTCCGTGGAGAGCGACATCAGGGGGAACGTCATGTCCATACGTCTGCGCAAGTTCACCGCGGTGCTGCAACGCCTGCTGGTGCTGTACGTGTTCGTCCAGGTCGTCGCCGGGTTCTTCGTGGACCTGCCGTACCCGTACTGGGCGGGTTGGCTCCCGATCGTCGCCGTCATCGCGCTCGGCTTCGTCCGGCGCAGGGCCGCCGGCCGCGAGATCGAGGCGCGGCCCCCGGCCCCCGTCGAGGTCGGCCCCCCGGTCACCGGCCGATGGTCGGCGCTGAACAGCCCCGCCGACAAAGTGCCGAGCCACGGCACGCACAGCCTCGGGCAGACGTACGCCATCGACATCGTGGCCGAGCCGGCGGAGGGCCCTCCGCGCCCGGCGCCCGTCTGGTTCTGGCCCGTCGCCCACCGCAACCGGGCCTACCCCGCCTTCGGGGCGCCGCTGCTCGCGGTCGAAGACGCCACCGTGGTGCACGCCGAGGACGGGCAGCGCGACCATCTCAGCCGCAGCTCCCTCGCCGGGGTCCTGTACTTCTGGCTGATCGAGGGCATCGGCAGGACGCTCGGCGGGGCGCGGCGCATCGTCGGCAACCACCTCGTCCTCGACCTCGGCGGAGGGACGTACGCCGTGTACGCCCACGTCCAGCGGGGCTCCCTCGCCGTGCGGGCGGGGGACGAGGTCGCCGCCGGGCAACTGCTGGCCCGCTGCGGGAACTCCGGGAACTCCACCGAGCCGCATCTGCACTTCCAGCTGATGGACGGGCCGGACCTGGCCACGGCGCGGGGCGTGCCGTTCCGCTGGCGCGGGGTCGGGGTGCCGGCGGGCAAGGAGGTGTTCACGGCCGGCGAGGAGGCCGCGGCGCAGGGACCGTGGCGAGCGGCATGATCCCCCTGGGGGCCGCGCGGCCCTCGCCGAACGCGCCTTCGGCCTGCTGGGCGGGGGACTTCAGGGGTGCCCCGCAAACGCTTAGGCTCGGCCCATGCCACCGGCCAAGAAGCGCACGCGTACGTACGACTCCGCCAAGATCCGCACCGCCGTGCTCACCCAGTTCGGTGCCGTACGAGAGGCGGTGCGCACCCTCACGCCCGAGCAGCTGGCCCGCCCGACCCGCCTCGGCGACTGGACCGTCCACGAACTGGCCGCCCACATCGCCATGGTGCTCGGCACCGTCCACCGCTACCTGAGCGTCCCGGAACCGGCCGAGCACGAAGTGCCGCTCATGGACTGGCCGTTCGCGACCGTCACCGCCGCCGCCCAGGTCGACGAGGACACCCGCGCCCTCGCGGAGAGCGCGGGCGCGGACCTCGACGAGCTGTACACCCGCACGCTCACCGGCGTCGAGGAGTCCCTGGCCGCCGCCCCCGACGGACGCCTCGTGCCCTCCCGCTTCGGCGCCATGACCCTCGGCGACTTCCTTGTCACCCGTACCGTCGAACTGACGGTCCACACCGACGACTTGAACGACGCCGTGCCGGGCCTCGACGTGCCGTACGACCGCCAGGCCCTCGCCGCCTGCGCCCGCCTCCTCGCGGACGCGCTCGCGCTGAAGGCGCCGGGGGCCTCCACCGAGGTGCGCGTTCCGCCGTACGCCGTGGTGCAGTGCGTCGAGGGCCCGCGGCACACCCGCGGCACCCCGCCGAACGTCGTCGAGACCGACCCGCTGACCTGGGTCCGCCTCGCCACGGGGCGCACGGACTGGGCGAGCGCCCTGGGCGCGGCGAAGGTCAGCGCGAGCGGGGAGCGCGCCGACCTGTCGGGACTGCTGCCGATCATGGGCTGACCCGGTCGTGTACGGCAGAAGCGGTCGCGTACGGCATCCGGGGGCCCGATGGAACCGACACCCCCATGTGTCCCGTCACATCGCCATGAACACGCAGCGTTGGACCCTGACCCTGACCGCGCTGGCCTCCGCCGGGCTGCTGCTCACCGCATGCGGCACCGAGTCGGGAGCCGGCTCCGAAGGCGGCTCCGGCGGCCGTTCCGCGCAGCCGCAGCCGGCCCTCACGGGCGCCCGGTGGACCGTCGACAGCCTCACCGTGGACGGCAAGAAGTACGAGGCCCCGGACGACGCCCATCTCACGATCGGCAAGGACGGCCGGGCCGGCGGCAGCTTCGGCTGCAACTCCGTCGGCGCCGACGTGACGGTCAAGGGCGACACCGTGGAGTTCGGTGAACCGCTCCTGACGAAGCGGGCCTGCACGGACGACGGCCGCATGAGGTTCGAGGAGAGCGTTCTGCGCACCCTCGGCAAGGAGAAGCTCACCGCCAAGGTCGACGGCGACCGGATGACCCTCACCACCGCCAAGGGAGACCGCATGGCCTTCACCTCACGGCCCGACGAGCCCGACACCCCGCTCACCGGCACCAAGTGGACGGTGCGCGCCGTCGGCGACGCCAAGAGCGCCGCACCGCTCCCGAAGGACGTGGCCGGCAAGGCCCACCTCACCTTCGGCGAGGACGGCAAGGTGCGCGGCAACCTCGGCTGCAACGACGTCACCGCCAAGGCCGAGGCGGAGGACGGCCGCATCACCTTCGGCGCCCCGGCCACCACCCGCAAGATGTGCCCGGGCGAGACGATGGCCACCGAGCGCAAGCTCCTGAAGCTCTTCGACGGCACGGCACGCTACGAGATCGAGGGGGACACCCTGAAACTCACCGCCGCCGACGGCACGGTGATCGACGCGAGCGGGGCCGTGAAGTAGGGCGCCGTCACCGTCCGTACAGGGCTCGTATCCCCAATTCGGACCAGTGGTCGATCTCGCCTACACTCGATGATGTGCCACGTGGTGACGGTCGACTCAATCACGATCTGCTTCCCGGCGAGAAGGGCCCCCAGGACGCTTGCGGCGTCTTCGGTGTCTGGGCTCCGGGCGAAGAGGTCGCAAAGCTCACGTACTTCGGGCTCTACGCCCTCCAGCATCGGGGCCAGGAATCCGCGGGAATCGCGGTCAGCAACGGCTCCCAGATCCTCGTCTTCAAGGACATGGGCCTCGTGTCCCAGGTCTTTGACGAGACCTCTCTCAGCTCGCTCCAGGGTCACATCGCGGTCGGACACGCCCGCTACTCGACCACTGGTGCCTCCGTCTGGGAGAACGCCCAGCCGACGTTCCGTGCCACTGCGCACGGCTCCATCGCGCTCGGGCACAACGGCAATCTCGTCAACACGGCTGAGCTCGCCGAGATGGTCGCCGACCTGCCCAAGCAGGAGGGCCGGACCACACGTGTGGCGGCCACCAACGACACCGACCTCCTCACGGCGCTCCTCGCCGCGCAGGTGGACGACGACGGCAAGCCGCTGACCATCGAAGACGCCGCCATGCGGATCCTCCCGCAGGTTCAGGGCGCCTTCTCCCTCGTCTTCATGGACGAGCACACGCTGTACGCGGGCCGCGACCCGCAGGGCATCCGCCCGCTGGTCCTCGGCCGCCTGGAGCGCGGCTGGGTCATCGCGTCCGAGTCCGCCGCGCTCGACATCTGCGGCGCCTCCTACGTCCGCGAGATCGAGCCGGGCGAGTTCGTCGCCATCGACGAGAACGGCCTGCGAACGTCCCGATTCGCAGAAGCGAAGCCCAAGGGCTGCGTCTTCGAGTACGTCTACCTGGCGCGCCCCGACACGGACATCGCCGGGCGGAACGTCTACCTCTCGCGCGTCGAGATGGGCCGCAAGCTCGCCAAGGAAGCCCCGGTCGAGGCCGACCTGGTCATAGCGACCCCCGAATCCGGCACCCCCGCCGCGATCGGATACGCGGAGGCCTCCGGCATCCCCTTCGGCGCGGGCCTGGTCAAGAACGCCTACGTCGGCCGGACCTTCATCCAGCCCTCGCAGACGATCCGCCAGCTCGGCATCCGCCTGAAGCTGAACCCCCTCAAGGAAGTCATCAAGGGCAAGAAGCTGGTGGTCGTCGACGACTCGATCGTCCGCGGCAACACCCAGCGCGCCTTGGTCAAGATGCTCCGCGAGGCCGGTGCCGCCGAGGTCCACATCCGGATCTCGTCCCCGCCCGTGAAGTGGCCGTGCTTCTTCGGCATCGACTTCGCGACGCGCGCCGAGCTGATCGCCAACGGCATGACCATCGAGGAGATCGGCACCTCGCTCGGCGCCGACTCCCTCTCGTACATCTCCATCGACGGCATGATCGAGGCCACGACCATCGACAAGCCGAACCTCTGCCGCGCCTGCTTCGACGGCGAGTACCCGATGGAGCTGCCCGACCCCGAACTGCTCGGCAAGCAGCTTCTGGAGACGGAACTGGCCGCGGGCCCGGCGGGCACCGCCGCCGCCGACGCGATCCGCCGCCCGTAAAACACCCGCAGTACGTGCAGTACGACACGAAAGTTCTCACCGTCATGTCTGAGACCACTGGTGCCAGCTACGCAAGCGCGGGCGTCGACATCGAGGCGGGCGACCGCGCCGTCGAGCTGATGAAGGAGTGGGTCAAGAAGACCCAGCGCCCCGAGGTCGCGGGCCTCGGCGGCCTCGGCGGCTTCGCCGGGCTCTTCGACGCCTCCGCACTCAAGCGCTTCGAGCGCCCCCTGCTCGCCTCCGCCACCGACGGCGTCGGCACGAAGGTCGACGTCGCCCGCCAGATGGGCGTGTACGACACCATCGGCCACGACCTCGTCGCGATGGTCATGGACGACATCGTCGTGTGCGGCGCCGAGCCGCTCTTCATGACCGACTACATCTGCGTGGGCAAGGTCCACCCGGAGCGCGTCGCCGCCATCGTCAAGGGCATCGCCGAGGGCTGCGTCCTCGCGGGCTGCTCGCTCGTCGGCGGCGAGACGGCGGAGCACCCGGGCCTGCTCGGCCCGGACGACTTCGACGTCGCGGGCGCCGGCACGGGCGCGGTCGAGGCCGACCGCCTCCTCGGCCCCGATCGCATCCGTAAGGGTGACGCGGTCATCGCCATGGCGGCCTCCGGTCTTCACTCGAACGGGTACTCGCTCGTGCGGCACGTGGTCTTCGACCGCGCGGGCTGGGCGCTGGACCGCCACGTCGAGGAGTTCGGCCGCACGCTCGGCGAGGAACTCCTGGAGCCCACCAAGATCTACTCGCTGGACTGCCTGGCGCTCACCCGCACCACGGACGTCCACGCCTTCAGCCACATCACCGGCGGCGGCCTCGCGGCGAACCTCGCCCGGGTGATCCCGGACGACCTGCACGCGATCGTCGACCGTGAGACGTGGACCCCGGGCGCGGTCTTCGACGTGGTCGGCAAGCAGGGGAAGGTCGAGCGCCTCGAACTGGAGAAGACGCTGAACATGGGCGTCGGCATGATCGCGATCGTCCCCGAGGAGTCGGCGGACGCGGCGCTCACCACCCTCGCCGACCGCGGCGTGGAGGCCTGGGTCGCGGGCGAGATCATCGACCGCGGTGACCACGCGACGGGCGCCGCCCTGATCGGTGACTACGCCAAGTAGGCCGATGCGGGAGGGTTCACGGCAGCACAAAACCCGGTCCGGAGTGGTGACCACCCCGGACCGGGTGAAGTGCAGTCGCTACAACGAGGTCAAGCGCCGCGGCGCTGCGACGACGGACCGGACTCGTCGGAGTCCTCGTCGTCGTCGACGTTATACAGATCCGCGTACTGGGCGTACGGGTCGTCTTCCTCGTCGTCCTCGAACGGCTCGCCATTCGGCGGCTGTTGCGAAGTCGAAGCGCCCAGCTCATTGGCCAGACGCGACAGGTCAGTCCCGCCGCTGCTGTACTTCAGCTGGCGGGCGACCTTCGTCTGCTTGGCCTTTGCCCGGCCGCGCCCCATGGCTCGACCCCCTCGGATACGGGGCTCGACGGCCCCAGAGTCTTGACACGCGTTCATGATCTAGGACGGACTCTCCTCGGAGAGACCGGTCCGTAGGGCTTCCACGGTACCTGCTCCTGCGGCCATACGGTACGTCGCCCGCAGGACGCGCCTCGGCGCAGAACCCGCGAGGAGCCCTGTCCTCGCTGGTCAACTGCGATTTTAACCTCTTCTTGCCGGGCGACCCGCCGACGGGGGTGAGTCTTGTCTCCTCCACCGCGCCGGCGGGGCCCCGAGGCGGTGATCTCAGCGGGCGTCGGCCATCCGCTGCTCGGCGATCCTGTCGGCCGCCGCGGCCGGTGGAATGCCGTCCTGCTTTGCGCGAGCGAATATCGTCAGTGTGGTGTCGAAGATGTTCGCCGCCTTCGCCTTGCACCGGTCGAAGTCGAACCCGTGCAGCTCGTCGGCGACCTGGATCACGCCGCCGGCGTTCACCACGTAGTCCGGCGCGTAGAGGATCGCGCGGTCGGCGAGGTCCTTCTCGACGCCCGGGTGCGCGAGCTGGTTGTTGGCCGCCCCGCACACCACCTTCGCGGTCAGCGCGGCCACGGACTCGTCGTTCAGGGCGCCGCCGAGCGCGCAGGGGGCGTAGATGTCCAGGCCCTCGGTGCGGATCAGCGCGTCGGTGTCGGCCACCGCACGGACGGACGGATGCCGGTGCACGATCCGGCGCACGGACTCCTCGCGCACGTCGGTGATCACGACCTCGGCGCCGTCCGCCAGGAGGTGCTCGACCAGGTGGTGGCCGACCTTGCCGACCCCCGCGACGCCGACCCTGCGGTCGCGCAGCGTCGGGTCGCCCCACAGGTGCTGGGCCGAGGCGCGCATGCCCTGGAAGACACCGAAGGCGGTGAGGACGGAGGAGTCGCCGGCGCCGCCGTTCTCCGGGGAGCGGCCGGTGGTCCAGCGGCACTCGCGGGCCACGACGTCCATGTCGGAGACGTACGTACCGACGTCGCAGGCCGTGACGTACCGGCCGCCGAGCGAGGCGACGAAGCGGCCGTAGGCGAGGAGCAGCGCCTCGCTCTTGATCTGCTCGGGATCACCGATGATCACGGCCTTGCCGCCGCCGTGGCCGAGCCCGGCCATGGCGTTCTTGTACGACATCCCGCGCGCGAGGTTCAGCGCGTCGGTGACGGCCTCCTCCTCGCTCGCGTACGGATAGAAGCGGGTGCCGCCGAGGGCCGGGCCCAGGGCGGTGGAGTGGAGGGCGATGACGGCCTTGAGGCCACTGGCGCGGTCCTGGCAGAGCACTACTTGCTCATGGCCGCCCTGCTCCGAGTGGAACAGGGTGTGCAGGACGCCGTTGTCTGCTGCGGTCACGGTGGTGACTCCCGGTCGGGTGGCGGCGGTGGGCGGGCTCCCGTACGGGTGGCGGGGGCCCGATGGGCATGAGACTAGAGCCTGTCCACCGCCGGTGCGGGCCCGGCGCCGAGGATCACCCGTCTCGCCGAGCGCGGGCCGCGTGACGGAGCGGCGCGGTCGTGTCCGGCCATGGCACGATCGGCGGTGTCGTGGGGGTTGTCCGGCCGGAACGCGGGGGAGAGAGCTGCCGTGCCCAAGGTGTCATCGGTGACGGTGCCGTACGCGTCGTACTTGCGCGTCTATGAGCCGCTGGCCGCCTTCCCCGAGCCGGAACGCGGCCACTGGGCGCGCTATGCCCGCCGCTCGGACCACCCCTCGTACCAGGACGAGCTCCGTCGCTCCCTCGCGGACCTGGTGCCGACGCCGCCCGTGCCCGTGCCGGTGCACGAGAGCAGCGACGCCTTCGTCCTGGAGATCGACGGGGTGCTGTGCGTCTGCCCGTGGCGGACCCGGTTGCGTGGCTGGCAGGCGATGGGGGAGCTGGCGGAACAGCTGCCCGTGCCGGTGCTCGACGCGGTGCTCCCCCCGGTGCTGCGCCGTCAGACGGCCGCGGACTACGAGCGGTGGCTGGCCCGCAACCCCGACGCGCGTCCGTGGATCCGTACCTCGACGTGGCAGGTGCCGCTGCACTGGTTCGTGCTCGTCTCGGACGAGGAGCGCTGCTACGACCCGGGGGAGGACGCGCCGGGTGCCGCGCCGGGCGCCCCGCCGGTCCTCCGCTACCGCACGCCGATGGTCCAGGCCCGGCGCCGGCTGGCGCGCGGTCTGAAGACGTTGCGGGACGCGCTGGACGAGGCGCCGCTCATCGAGGGCCTCGTGGACGTCGGCCGGTGGCTGGAGGAGTTCCACCCGCGCTCCCTGGTCGAGCTGGACTACGGCGGCCTCGTGCACGCCCTGTCCGCGGACGAGCTGGACGAGGACCACTCGGCCGCGGACGTCGCCGAGGGGATCGAGGCCCTGCGCGACGGCGACGGCGAGGGGGCCGGCGAGGCGTATGCGAGGCTCGTGGAGCGGTGGCGGGCGGTACGGGATCTTCAGTTCGCCAACTGAGACCTCCTGACCGCTGTTCCGGCCGCTGTCCGACCGCCGCTCCGGCTGCCCGCGGGACGCAGGCAGAAGACAGGCAGAAGGCAGGCCGGAAGGCAGGCAGGACGTAGGTCCCGATCCGGGCCTTTGTCTCAAGCGTGACGGACGGCACTTACTGGGCTCTTGCGCCCATCGCCCCTCCTCATGCCAAAATAGGACAAGGAGTCCGGGGAGGACTCCTTCCGCCCAAGTAAGGGCGGATTGCTCTGCATTGCACGCTAATGGGGGGTCTGTTGACTCCTGATCGCTCTGTGACTGATCGTCACGGTGGCGTGACTGTCCGCTATGGCATGGTCCATCGGCTTCCGTCGGTGATGAACACCTGGGAGGGCAATTCCATCGGTTTGGCCGACGCGGCTGGACGGATGGTGTAGTTGTAGTGCCGAGGACAAGCCGTTCGTCCTATAACCGACTCGACTCGCGTCCGCCATTTCGGGCAACGCGGGTCAAGGTGCAGAATTTAGAGGAATGAACCGAGAAGGTTCGGTTCTCCCGAGGAGGCCGCTCATGACCGCTCGCACCCCTGATGCCGAGCCGCTGCTGACCCCGGCTGAGGTTGCCACGATGTTCCGCGTCGACCCGAAGACGGTGACGCGTTGGGCCAAGGCTGGCAAGCTCACGTCGATTCGCACGCTCGGCGGACACCGCCGTTACCGCGAGGCTGAGGTCCGCGCACTGCTCGCGGGTATCCCGCAGCAGCGCAGCGAGGCCTGACGTACGTCTGAAGTACCGCTCAACCAGCAGTAACCCGCACAACTCGGACGAAGAGCACCACTGCTGCCAGGTCCCCCAACCCGGCCGTACGTCCGACATATAGCTACACGCGACGAGGGTCTCGCCCCAACGGGATCCACGCCTGAGCCGCATGGGTGAGTCGTTTCGATCGCGCTGGACTCCGCCGGGTCCAGCGCGATCTTTTTTGTGCGCCGGGGGCGCGAGAGGCGCTGGCGGGGCGCGGGCGGGGCGTCGACGGGCCGCCGGCGGGCCGTCGGCGGGGCGCCGGTGAGGCGCTGGTGAGCGGGGCCGTGGGCGCCCTTGCCGCTCTCCGGGGGGTGTGGGGGGAGCGCCGGGGGAGTGCGTGGGGGGCGCCGGGAGGGTAGTGCAATTGCACATATTAAATTGGCTTGTTGTAGGGAGGGTGTAAGTTCGGGTGTTTCCAAAACCTGTTCGGTGACACCCGTCACACGCCGCGCGCCTTGTTGCGTCAGATGCCTCTGCGCTAAAGGGACTTCGGCGGTATGCCGGAACCCTCGCCTCTCAGCCTCCCACCGAGGGGGCGGGCCGCGCGTCGGCTTTGGTCACGCCTTGGCGGGACTTTCGTCCCCGCCGGGCGCGCTCCGGCCCTCGCCCTCCGCGCCCTCCGTGACGCTCTCCAGGACGAAGCCGGCCTCGGGCTCCTCGGACTCACCGGGGCGGCGCGAGGAGGGCTCCAGGGCGAGCCTCAGGAGCCGGTGGCAGATCGCGCAGTGCCGCGTCAGGTGGCGGTAGCTCGTGGCCGCCGCGAGATGGGCGCGCAACAGGGCACGTGTCTCGTGCCGCGCGGACGCAGAAGGAACAGATGAAGCAGACATGCGTCACCTCCCGGAGGAGTCCACCGCCGACTCCCTGTTGTCTGGGGTACCGGTGGAATGTGACGCCGTCAAGATGCGCATACGAGAACGGGCCGCATCGGAATCGA
The DNA here is from genome assembly GCF_016905445.1 of Streptomyces sp. G44. Taxonomy (GTDB): domain Bacteria; phylum Actinomycetota; class Actinomycetes; order Streptomycetales; family Streptomycetaceae; genus Streptomyces. The sequence goes on along the minus strand of NZ_JAFEXF010000071.1, from coordinate 7,531 downwards.
TGCGGCCCGTTCACTTCAACTGCGGTCCTGACGGGATTTGAACCCGCGGCCTCCACCTTGACAGGGTGGCGAGCACTCCAAACTGCTCCACAGGACCTTGCTCGCGGCACTTGTTGCTGCGTTGTGCTGCGAGACGAGACTCTACAGCAGCGCAGGCCCGGCGGTCGAACTCACCCTGGGTGTCCGGCCGGTCACGGCGCCGCCGCGTCGATGGCCTTCACGATCCGCTTGTCCGAGACGGGGTACGCCGTGCCCAGCGCGTGCGCGAAGTAGCTGACGCGCAGCTCCTCGATCATCCAGCGGATGTCCAGCACTTCCCTGGGCACGGGCCGCCCCTGCGGCAGCTGCTCCAGCAGCCACAGGTACTCGTCCCGCATCTCGCGGACCTTCTCCATGCGCGTGGTGTCCCGCTGGACGTTGGTCGGCATCTGCTGGAGGCGGCGGTCGGCGGCCACCATGTACCGCATCAGGTCCGGCAGGCGCCGCAGGCCCGTCTCCGTCACGAAGCCCGGCTTGACGAGGGAGTTCAACTGCTCCCGCACGTCCGCCAGGTTGGCGAGGAGCGCCGGGCTCTGCGCCGACTTCAGGCGCCGCTCACAGGCCTGCCAGGCGGCCAGCACCTGCTGCACCTGCCCGACGGCCCGCACGGTCGTGTCGACGATCTCCGCGCGCACCTTGTCGAAGAGCTTGCGGTACGACTCCTCGTCCCAGACGGGCCCGCCGAAGTCCGCGATCAGCTGGTCCGCGGCGGCCCTCGCGCAGTCGTCGAAGAGCGCCTGCATGGAGCCGTGCGGATTGGCGGACAGGGCGAGCTTCTGCTGGTTCGTCAGCTTGTCCGAGGCGAACTTGCCGGGGTTCACGGGGATGTTGCGCAGGATGAGCCGGCGGGTGCCCTTCCACATCGCCTGCTGCTGCTCGGCCTCGGTGTCGAAGAGGCGTACGGAGACGGTGTCGCCGTCGTCCACGAGACCGGGATACGCCTTCACCGGCTGCCCCGCCCTGCGGGTCTCGAACACGCGGCTGAGCGTGCCGATGCTCCAGTCCGTGAGCCCCGTGCGCTCCACGGCCGCGCCGCCCGTGCGCTCGGCCGTCGCGGCGGCGGCCTGGGAGAGCGCCTTGCGGGCCTTCGGCTTCAGCCGCAGCTTGAGGGCTTCGAGGTCCTTGTCCTCGGCGAGCTTGCGGCGCCGCTCGTCGGTGATCCGGAAAGTGATCTTCAAGTGGTCCGGTACGCGCGTCAGATCGAAGTCGTCGGGCGAGACCGGCACCCCGACCATCCGCTGAAGCTCGCGCGCCAGCGTGACGTGCAGCGGCTCCTGCAACGGGACCGCCCGCTCCAGGAACGCCTTCGCGAAGTTCGGCGCCGGGACGTAGTTGCGGCGGACCGGTTTGGGCAGGGAGCGGATCAGCTCGACGACCACGTCCTCGCGCAGGCCCGGGATCTGCCAGTCGTAGCCCTCGTCCGTGACCTGGTTCAGGACCTGGAGCGGGATGTGGACCGTGACGCCGTCCGCGTCCGCGCCCGGCTCGAACTGGTACGTCACCTTGAACTTCAGCGGTCCCTGGCGCCACACGTCCGGGTAGTCGTCCTTGGAGACGTCGCCGGCCTTCTCGTTGATGAGCATCGACCGCTCGAAGTCGAGCAGTTCGGGCTCTTCCCGCTGCTTCTTCTTCCACCAGGAGTCGAAGTGCGCGCCGGAGACGACGTCCGCCGGGATCCGCTGGTCGTAGAAGTCGAAGAGGGTCTCGTCGTCGACGAGGATGTCGCGGCGCCGGGCGCGGTGCTCCAGCTCCTCGACCTCGGTCAGCAGCTTGCGGTTGGCGGCGAAGAACTTGTGGTGCGTGCGCCAGTCGCCCTCGACGAGCGCGTTGCGGATGAACAGGTCGCGGGAGACCTCGGGGTCGATGCGGCCGTAGTTCACCTTGCGGTCGGTGACGATCGGGACGCCGTACAGCGTCACCTTCTCGATCGCCACCACCGCGGCCTGGTCCTTCTCCCAGTGCGGCTCGCTGTACGTGCGCTTCACCAGGTGCTGGGCCAGCGGCTCGACCCACTCCGGCTCGATCTTCGCGTTGACGCGGGCCCACAGGCGGGAGGTCTCCACCAGCTCGGCGGACATGATGAAGCGCGGGGGCTTCTTGAAGAGCGCCGAGCCGGGGAAGACCGCGAACTTGGCGTTGCGGGCGCCGATGTACTCGCCCCGGCCGCCGCGCTGCTTGGGATCCTTGGCGTCCTTGCCGCTGTCCTTCGACTCCTTCACGTCCTTCAGCCCGATGTGGGAGAGGAGGCCGGCGAGGAGGGAGATGTGGACGTGCTGCTCGGGGGCGTCTTCCTCGTTGAGGTGGATGCCCATCTGCTTGGCGACCGTGCGCAGCTGCGTATAGATGTCCTGCCACTCGCGGATGCGCAGGAAGTTGAGGTACTCCGCCTTGCACATCCGGCGGAACGACGACGAGCCGCGCTCCTTCTGCTGCTCGCGGACGTACCGCCACAGGTTCAGGTACGCGAGGAAGTCGCTCGTCTCGTCCTTGAAGCGGGCGTGCTGCTGGTCGGCCTGCGCCTGCTTCTCCGCCGGGCGCTCGCGCGGGTCCTGGATGGAGAGCGCCGCCGCGATCACCATGACCTCGCGCACGCAGCCGTTCTTGTCGGCCTCCAGGACCATCCGGGCCAGCCGCGGGTCCACCGGCAGCTGCGCCAGCTTGCGGCCCTGCTCGGTGAGGCGCTTGCGTACGTCCTTCTGGGTCGGGTCCAGCGCGCCGAGCTCCTGGAGCAGCTGGACGCCGTCGCGGATGTTGCGGTGGTCCGGCGGGTCGATGAAGGGGAACTTCTCGATGTCGCCGAGGCCGGCCGCGGTCATCTGGAGGATGACGGAGGCGAGGTTGGTGCGGAGGATCTCCGCGTCCGTGAACTCCGGGCGCGAGAGGAAGTCCTCCTCGCTGTACAGGCGGATGCAGATGCCGTCCGACGTACGCCCGCAGCGGCCCTTGCGCTGGTTGGCGCTGGCCTGGCTGATCGCCTCGATGGGCAGGCGCTGCACCTTCGTGCGGTGGCTGTAGCGGGAGATGCGGGCCGTGCCCGGGTCGATCACATACTTGATGCCGGGGACGGTGAGGGAGGTCTCCGCGACGTTCGTGGCGAGGACGATGCGTCGGCCCGTGTGAGGTTGGAACACGCGGTGCTGCTCGGCGTGCGACAGGCGGGCGTAGAGCGGCAGGACCTCGGTGAACCGGTAGTTCTTCTTGTTCAGCGCGTCCGCCGTGTCGCGGATCTCGCGCTCCCCGGAGAGGAAGACGAGGATGTCGCCCTTGCCCTCGGCCTGGAGCTCCTCGACGGCGTCGGTGATCGCGGTGATCTGATCGCGGTCGGAGTCGTCGGAGTCCTCTTCGAGGAGCGGGCGGTACCGCACCTCGACGGGATACGTCCGGCCGCTGACCTCGACGATCGGCGCGTTGCGGAAGTGCCGCGAGAAGCGCTCGGGGTCGATGGTCGCCGAGGTGATGACGACCTTCAGGTCCGGGCGCTTCGGCAGCAGCTGGGCCAGATAGCCGAGCAGGAAGTCGATGTTGAGGGACCGCTCGTGGGCCTCGTCGATGATGATCGTGTCGTACGCGCGCAGCTCGCGGTCCGTCTGGATCTCGGCCAGCAGGATGCCGTCCGTCATCAGCTTGATGAACGTGCCCTCCGGGTTCACCTGGTCGGTGAAGCGGACCTTCCAGCCGACGGCCTCGCCGAGCGGGCTGTTCATCTCCTCGGCCACGCGCTCGGCGACCGTACGGGCCGCGATGCGGCGGGGCTGCGTGTGGCCGATCATGCCGCGCACGCCCCGGCCCAGCTCCAGGCAGATCTTGGGGATCTGCGTGGTCTTGCCGGAACCGGTCTCGCCCGCGACGATCACGACCTGATGGTCGCGTATCGCGTCGGCGATCTCGTCCTTCTTCTGGCTGACCGGGAGCTGCTCGGGATAGGTGATCGCGGGCACGCGGGAGCCGCGCTCGGCCATCCGCGCCTCGGCCTTCTCCACGTCCGCCGCGATCTCGGCGAGGACTGCGGCGCGGGCCTCGGGTTTGCGGATCCGGCGCGCACCCTCCAGCCGGCGGCCGATCCGGTGCTCATCGCGCAGCGAGAGCTCGGACAGGCGGGGGGCGAGGGTGTCGAGGGTGAGGGCGGGCTGCGTAGACATACGCCGTCAGGATCTCACCCGCCGCTCGGCAGTGGCGAACCGATTTCTCCGGGGGCGCGGCGCGGCACGTACGATTCCGGGCATGTTGACCCGTGTGCGTACGGCGTGGTGCCCCTTGGTGGCGGTGCTGCTCGTCGTGCTCGGGGGGTTCTGCGGGCCCGTGGCGGCCGACGCCGCCGTGCCGGTCTCCACGGTGGCGCACGTGTACGAGGGACATGACCGGCCCGGCTGCGGCAAGGGCGGTCAGGGCGACGCCGGGCAGCAACCCGCGTCGCCGGCGCGGTCCAGCTCCGCGCACGAACTGCTGCCCGCGCTGTACGAGGCCCACGGGGCGTCCGGGGCCTGGAGCGCCGACCAGGCTGTCCTCGAACTGACGCCCGAGCGCGGGCCGCCGCCCCTGACGCCGCCGTCCCCTGTGGATCTCTCTGTCCTGCTGGTGTAGGGGCCCCGTACCGGGCCCCTTCCACCACGTACAGGAACAGAGAGAACCTCCTGATGCCGAAGAGCAACAACAGCAAAAAGAAGAACATCGCCATCGGCGCGGGCGTCGCCGTCGCCGCCGCGCTGCTCGGCGCCGCCTCCTACACGGCGACCAAGCCCGCCGACTCCCCGGGCACCACCTCGAAGGAGGCGGCCGCCGGTGCCGCGCCCTCCGCCGAACCGCCGACCGGTGTCTACCCCGAGCTGGAGAAGCTCGCCCGGCGCGACGGCGGGGACCGCCTCGCGCGGGGCCGCGCCGACGCACCCGTCGTGCTGGTCGAGTACGCGGACTTCAAGTGCGGCTTCTGCGGGAAGTTCGCCCGCGACACCGAGCCGGGCCTCGTGAAGAAGTACGTGGACAAGGGCGTCCTGCGCATCGAATGGCGCAACTTCCCGATCTTCGGCGCGGACTCCGAGCGGGCCGCGCGCGGCGCGTGGGCGGCCGGGAAGCAGGGGCGCTTCTGGCAGTTCCACGAGGCCGCGTACGCCGAGGGGGCCAAGGAGAAGGGCTTCGGCGAGGGGCGGCTGACGGAGCTGGCGAAGGAGGCCGGGGTCGAGGATCTCGACCGGTTCACGGCCGACGCGGACAGCGACGCCGCCAGGGCCGCCGTGCGGAAGGACCAGGAGGAGGCGTACGGCCTCGGTGCCACCTCCACGCCGTCCTTCCTGGTCAACGGGCGGCCCATCTCGGGTGCGCAGGCGGACGAGGTCTTCGATCAGGCGATCGAGGAGGCGGCCCGGCAGGCGGCCGGCAAGGGGGCCTCCGAGTGACCGCCGATGTGGGCTACTTCGCCGCGCTCCTCGGAGGGCTGCTCGCGCTCGTCAGCCCGTGCAGCGCGCTGCTGCTGCCCGCCTTCTTCGCGTACTCGATCGACTCGGCGTCCCGGCTCGTGGCGCGGACCGGCATCTTCTACGCCGGGCTCGCCACCACCCTGGTCCCGCTGGGCGCCGCCGGGTCCTACGCCGGGCGGTTCTTCTTCGGCCACCGCGACCTGCTGGTGCTCGTCGCCGGGTGGCTGATCATCGGGCTCGGCGTGCTCCAGGTCGTGGGGATGGGCTTCGCCTCGCGGCGCATGGCGGAGCTGTCGGGGCGGATCCGGCCGACCACCGCGCTCTCGGTGTACGCGCTGGGGGCCGTGTACGGCCTCGCCGGTTTCTGCGCCGGGCCGATCCTCGGCAGCGTCCTGACGGTGGCGGCGGTGAGCGGCAGCCCTGTGTACGGCGGGCTGCTGCTCGCCGTGTACGCGTTGGGCATGGCCGTGCCGCTCTTCGTGCTGGCGCTGCTCTGGGAGCGGTGCGACCTGGGGCGGCGCGGGTGGCTGCGGGGGAGGGCGTTCCGGGCCGGGCGGTTCGAGCTGCATACGACGTCGCTGCTCTCGGGGCTGTTCTTCGTGGCGCTCGGGGTGCTGTTCCTCGTGTACGACGGGACGACCGCGCTGCCGGGGCTCCTGGACGTGGACGACTCGTTCGCGGTGGAGCAGTGGGCCGGGGGTGTGGGGCGGGCCGTGCCGGATGCGGTGCTGCTCGTGGGGGTGGTGGTGCTGGTGGGTGCCGTGCTCGGGGTGCGTGGGTGGCGGCGGAGAGGGGAGACGGGGACGGAGGCGGAGACGGTTTCCTCGGAGTCCGTTTCGTCTGCCTCTGAGTGAGAAGGCTTCGTATGCGTGGTTTAGCGTGTCCGTATGTCTGATCATGAGCCGGGAGACCAGAGTCAGCAGCCGCAGGGGCACCCGCCGCATGGTGCGCACGGGCGGGTTCCCACGGGGCGGGAGCGGTGGGATGCCTTCAAGCGGTCGCCGTTCCTGCCCGCCCTCGTGCTGGTGTTCATCCTGGCGGCGGCCGCGGGGCTCTTCGCGGGTTCGTACACGTACTCGATGGCGAATCCGACCCCCCATCACGTCCCCACGGCGGTGGTCGGCTCCCCGGACGCCGTGCACGGCAAGGCCTTCCTCGGCGGCATGGAGAAGGCGCTGAACGCTTCGCTGGAAGTACGGCGGTACGACAGCGTGGCCGCGGCGCGGCGGGACGTGGAGGAGCAGAAGGTCTTCGCGATCGTCGACGTGGGGGAGCGGAAGGTGACGTTCGACGTCTCCGGGGCGTCCGGGGCCTCCGTCGCCCAGGTGCTGGCCGAGGCCGCGCCGAAGGTGGGCGAGCGGGTGGGGGTCCCGGTCACGGTGAAGGACATCAAGCCGTTGCAGGAGGGCGATCCGCGGGGGCTCGCCATCTTCTACATCTCCCTGGCCGCCGTGATCATCGGGTTCGTGGGGGCGATTCAGCTGAGCGTGCACGCGCGGGGGCTGAATCCGGCGGAGCGGATCGCCTTCACGGCGCTGTACGCGCTGCTGGGGGCCTTTGTCATCGCGGCGGTCGTCGACTGGTGGCTGGGGGCGGTGCGGCTGCCGTTCGTGGAGTCGTGGCTGATCCTGGCGCTGACGATGTTCGCGTCGGGGATGGTCTTCACGATGTTCAACACGTTGTTCGGGCGGTGGGCGATGCTGCCGACGTGGGGGCTGATGGTGCTGCTGGGGAATCCGTCGTCCGGGGGTGCGGTGTCGTGGCCGCTGCTTCCTTCAGTGTTGGGGCACATCGGGCAGTGGCTGCCGCCGGGGGCTTCGGTCAACGCGCAGCACACGGCGGTGTACTTCGGCGGGCACCAGCACGTGTTTCCGTTTCTGGTGCTCGGGGGGTGGGCGTTGGTGTCCTCGGCGGTGTTCCGGGGGTGGCGGGACCGGCATCCGGGGGGGGGGGGGGGGGGGGGGGGGGAAGGGGGGGGGGGGGGGGGGGGGGGGGGGGGGGGGGGGGGGGGGGGGGGGGGGCCTCGGGGGGGGGCGGGGGGGGGCCCGGGGGGGTGGTCTGTCCCGGGCCCGGTCCCGCCC
>NZ_JAFEXF010000070.1 GCF_016905445.1 Streptomyces sp. G44 | reverse complement strand
ATACATGGCCGCAGAGCTACAGGGCCAGAACCACAGGGCCAGGACTACTGGGAGGTCGTACGTGACTCCGGAGATTTCGCGCAGACGCCTGATGGCGGTCGGCGGCGGCGCGCTCGGCGCGGCCGCCCCCCGGTCCCTTCTTCCGCCCCCGCCCCGCGGCGCGCCGCCGCGGCACCCGCGGCGGCCTGAGCCGCGGCGGGGCCACCGCTCACACCGGGGGCGCCGGGCTTGCCGGGCATCTTCTTGCCGCCCTGGGCGACGTCGACGGGCAGCATGACCAGCGCGGTCGTACCACCGGAGTCGGACGGGCGCAGCTGGATGCGGATGCCGTGGCGCTGCGAGAGGCGGCCGACCACGAACAGACCCATGCGGCGGGAGACGGAGACGTCGACGGTGGGCGGCGAGGCGAGCCGCTCGTTGATCGCGGCGAGGTCCTCGGGGGAGAGGCCGATGCCGGTGTCGTGGATCTCGATGAGCACGCGGCCGTCGGGCAGCGCGTGACCGGTGACCTTCACCTTGGTCTGCGGCGAGGAGAACGACGTCGCGTTCTCCAGCAGCTCGGCGAGGAGGTGCACGAGGTCGTTGACCACGCGGCCCGCGACCTCGGTGGCGGGCACGGCGGAGAGTTCGATGCGCTCGTACTGCTCCACCTCGGAGGCGGCGGCACGCAGCACGTCGACGAGGGGCACGGGCCGCGTCCAGCGGCGGCCGGGCTCCTCACCGGCGAGGACGAGGAGGTTCTCGCCGTTACGGCGCATGCGGGTCGCGAGGTGGTCGAGCTTGAAGAGCGAGGAGAGCTGGTCCGGGTCGGCCTCGCGGGACTCCAGCTCGGAGATGAGCGAGAGCTGGCGCTGGATGAGGCCCTGGGAGCGGCGCGAGAGGTTGGTGAACATCGCGTTGACGTTGCCTCGCAGGAGGGCCTGCTCGGCGGCGAGACGGACGGCCTCGCGGTGCACGTCGTCGAAGGCCGCGGCCACCTTGCCGATCTCGTCCCGGGAGTGCACACCGACGGACTCGACGGAGGTGTCGACGTCCTGCGGGTCGGACTCGGAGAGCTGCTTGACCAGCTCGGGCAGGCGGTCCTGGGCGACCTTGGTCGCGGTGTCCTGGAGCCGGCGCAGCGAGCGGATCATGGACCGGGCCACGACGAACGCGCCGACGAGCGAGACGCCGAGCACGAGGAGGATCAGCGCACCGTTGAGGATGGCCGACTGCTCCGACTCCTTGCGCAGCTCGCGCGCCTTCTGCTCCATCTCGCCGAGCAGCGTCAGCTCGATCTTGCCCATCGCGTCGATCTTGGTGGTGTCGGCGTCGACCCAGTCCTTGTAGGACCGCTTGTCCTGGAGCTTGATGCCGCCTTCCTGTTCGAGGACGCGCTTGGCGTACTCGTCGGCGGACTTGATCTGGGTGTTGCCGCCGTCGAGGGGCTTGGTCAGCTCGTTCGCGTCGCCCGCGTAGATCTTGCTGAACGTCTGGTACTGCGCGTGTTCCTTCGCGTTGGCGCTGAGACCGAAGGTGCGGTCGGTCTCGGAGATCTTGCCGTACTCGCTGTCGTTCGCGGGCAGGGCGGCGGCGATGATCGCCCGCTGCACGGACGCGTACTCCTTGGCCGACGAGAAGGCGGCCAGGGCGCGCGTGCGCTGGATCATGTCCGGGTTGCTGGTCGCCTGAGCCATGTCCTGCGACAGGGCGAGCAGCTGCTCGACGAGCTGGCTGTAGGCCTCGACGGTCTGCGAGGTGGAGGTGCCGTCGCTGTAGGCGTCCTTGCGGACCTTGTTGATGGTCTGCAACTGCTGGGTGATCTGGACGGCGCTGTGCCGGACGCCCAGCAGGCCCTTCTCGCCGTCGGTGTCGTTCAGCTCCTGGGTGCCCTGGAGGAACTTGTGGTACACCCGGTCGGTCTTGTCGCGGGCGCCCTTGACCGTGTAGTCCGTGGCCTTCGCACCGTGCGCGAGGGGACCGGCCGACTTGTCGCGCTCCTCCTGGAGCGCCGCGGCCAGCGCGGTGGCCTGCTTGGTCATGTCGGTGAGCAGCTTGATGTTGTCGAGCTGCTGGATCTCGTCCAGGGACGAGTTGATGCGGAGCGCGCCGAGCGAGGTCGCGGTGATCACGGGGAGCGCGAGCAGCGAGACCAGTCGGGTGGAGATGCGCCAGTTGCGCAGAGCTATTCGCGAGCCGGGGCCCGGGGGCGTCGTCTTGGCTCCGGACGCGTCCTTGCCCTTGGCCGGCGCGGCCTTCGGGCCGCCGCCGGACAGGCTGTGGCGCGCGGCGCCGGAACCGTCGCCGGGCGTACCCGGTCCGGGGTTCTGGGCGTGCTGGGGCGAGGAGCCGCGGTCGCCGCCGCGCTCCGGCTCCGCCGGGGCAGCATCCCCTCGGCCGCGACCGGCCTGGGGAGACCCCTTGCCATCCCTCTTGAAACGTCCCTGCACTAGCGTCGCAACCTCTGGACCAGGCGTCCCTGCCGCGTAACGGCGGGACGGTGTCGGCGTCGTGGGGCGTCAGGCGCCCCATGGGTGGTCGTTGAGTGACCGGCGCTGCTCCCCCTTCCGCCGCCACTCGGCGCTGCGTTGCGCCTCTGCGCGCCGGTTCGATCCCGCGGCGGTCCCGGGAATTCCAGCACAGTGCAGGATCTCCAACAAGGCCCGCGTGTCGCACCCCGGGCGAGGTGACGCCGTGTGAGTGGGGGGTCACGAGTCGTAGAAAGTGATCCGGGAGAAAACGGATACATCCCGGCAAAGTCGCTCGGTGCGGAGGGTGTCCCAGTCTTCATGATCAGGAGCGGAATGGTGCCTTCAGTGGCGCAATGTCCGTTTCCAAGTGACGGGCTGGGGGCCTGGTTTGACCCTTTTGCCCGGTCCCTCGTGAGCAAACTCACATGAAGATCATGGCCTCTTCCTGGCTTTGGCCGGGAATTGGATGTTTAGCCTGACGCTTTACAGGGATGGCGAATCCGACAGAGCCGCGTCCATCAGATGTCCATCAGATGACGCCCCAACCGACGAGGTCCGAGCCGCAGATGAAGACTGTCCAGTCGACGATGTTCCGCAACATAGCCAACCCGCGCCGCACCACCCTCGCGCATCTGAAGGACGCCGACGACGTCCAGCGCGCGGCCGAACAGCCGGAGCACGCCGTCACCCTGCCGACGCAGACCGCCAACCCGCGCCGCACGGTCCTCATGGAGGCCCCGGAGGCGTTCAGCCCGTCCGGCGTCTGAGGTCGAGCCGCCCGGCGGCGATGGACGTTAGCCTGGAGCGTCAGACCCCACCCACCTCAAGAGGCTAAGGCTCACGTGCGCATCGCCAGGTTCTCCATCGACGGCACTGTCGGTTACGGCGCGGTCGAGGGGGAGAGCGCCCCCGGCAAAGAGGGCGGCCTCGTCCTCGACATCATCAAGGGCATCCCGTACGCCGACTTCGAACTGTCCGGCACCAAGGTGCCGCTGAGCAAGGTCCGCCTGCTGCCGCCGGTGCTCCCCAACAAGATCGTGGCCTTCGGCCGCAACTACGCGGAGCACGCGGCGGAGCTCGGCAACGACACGCCGGACGTCCCGTTCGCCTTCCTCAAGCCGTCCACCTCGCTCGTCGGCTCCGGGGACGCCATCACGTACCCCTCGTTCTCCGAGGAGCTGCACCACGAGGCCGAGCTGGCCGTGGTCATCGGCCGCATGTGCCGCGAGGTCCCGCGCGAGCGGGTCAAGGACGTGATCTTCGGCTACACCTGCGCGAACGACGTCACCGCGCGCGACGTGCAGCGCCGCGAGAAGCAGTGGGCCCGCGCCAAGGGCTTCGACAGCGCCTGCCCGCTCGGCCCCTGGGTGGAGACGGGCCTGGACCTGGCCGCCGCGAACGACCTCACCATCCAGTGCACGGTCAACGGCCAGCAGCGTCAGCTCGGCCGCACCGGCGAGATGGTCCACTCCATCGAGGACCTGATCGTCAACATCTCCGAGGCCATGACGCTGCTCCCCGGCGACGTCATCCTCACGGGCACCCCGGCAGGCGTCGGGCCCCTCAACGTCGGCGACGAGGTCGCCGTCACCATCGAAGGCATCGGCACTCTCACCAACAAGGTGATCAAGCGTGGCTAACGCGACCCCCGTACGCGTACGGTTCTGTCCCTCCCCGACCGGCAACCCCCACGTGGGCCTGGTCCGCACCGCCCTGTTCAACTGGGCCTACGCCCGGCACAACGAGGGCACCCTGGTCTTCCGCATCGAGGACACCGACGCGGCGCGCGACTCCGAGGAGTCGTACCAGCAGCTCCTCGACTCGATGCGCTGGCTGGGCTTCGACTGGGACGAGGGCCCCGAGATCGGCGGCCCCCACGCGCCGTACCGCCAGTCGCAGCGCATGGACGTCTACAAGGACGTCGCCGGGAAGCTGCTCGACGCGGGCTACGCCTACCCCTGCTACTGCACCACCGAGGAGCTCGACGCCCGCCGCGAGGCCGCCCGCGCCGCCGGCAAGCCGTCCGGCTACGACGGCCTGTGCCGCGCGCTGACCGCCGAGCAGATCGAGGCGTACGAGGCCGAGGGCCGCAAGCACATCGTGCGCTTCCGGATGCCCGACGAGGCGACCACCTTCACCGACCTGGTCCGCGGCGAGATCACCGTCCAGCCGGAGAACGTCACCGACTACGGCATCGTGCGCGCCAACGGCGCCCCGCTGTACACGCTGGTCAACCCGGTCGACGACGCGCTCATGGAGATCACCCACGTGCTGCGCGGCGAGGACCTGCTCTCCTCCACGCCCCGCCAGATCGCCCTCTACAAGGCGCTCATCGAGCTGGGCATCGCCAAGACGATCCCCGAGTTCGGCCACCTGCCGTACGTCATGGGCGAGGGCAACAAGAAGCTCTCCAAGCGCGACCCGCAGGCGTCCCTGAACATCTACCGCGAGCGCGGGTTCCTCCCCGAGGGCCTGCTGAACTACCTGTCGCTGCTCGGCTGGTCGTTCTCCGCGGACCAGGACGTCTTCTCGATGTCGGACATGGTCGCGAAGTTCGACGTGGCGGACGTCAACCCGAACCCCGCCCGCTTCGACCTGAAGAAGGCCGAGGCGATCAACGCCGACCACATCCGCATGCTGGACGTGAAGGCCTTCGCCGAGGCCTGCGAGCCGTGGCTGAGGGCCCCGCACGCCAACTGGGCCCCCGAGGACTTCGACGAGGCGGCCTGGCAGGCCATCGCGCCGCACGCGCAGACCCGCGTGAAGGTCCTCTCCGAGATCACCGACAACGTCGACTTCCTGTTCCTGCCGGAGCCGGTCTTCGACGAGCCCTCCTGGACGAAGGCCATGAAGGAGGGCTCCGACGCCCTCCTCCGTACGGCCCGCGCCAAGCTGGAGGCGGCCGACTGGACCTCTCCGGAGTCCCTCAAGGAGGCCGTCCTGGCCGCCGGCGAGGAGCACGGCCTCAAGCTCGGCAAGGCCCAGGCCCCGGTCCGCGTCGCCGTCACCGGCCGCACGATCGGCCTGCCCCTGTTCGAGTCCCTGGAGATCCTGGGCAAGGACAAGGCCCTGTCCCGCATCGACGCGGCCCTGGCGAAGCTGACCGCCTGATCCGCGCGGTACGCCGATGAAGGGCCCGGAAGCCGAGACGGCTCCCGGGCCCTTCACCTACCGTCGAGGCATGCCCGTCAAAGCCGTGGTCTGGGACATCGACGACACGATCTTCGACTACGCGCGTGCCGACACCGTCGGCATGCACGCGCACCTGACCGCCGAGGGGCTCCTGGAGCGGTACGAGTCCGCCGAGCGGGCCCTGGAGCGCTGGCGGACGCTCACCGAGCACCACTGGGCCCGCTTCGGCGCGGGCGGGATCACCTTCGAGGCGCAGCGCCGCGACCGCGTACGCGACTTCCTGGACGCCCCGGAGCTGTCCGACGCCGACGCGGACGCCTGGTTCGGCCGCTATGTGGGGCACTACGAATCGGCCTGGTCCCTCTTCCCCGACACCCTGCCCACCCTGGACGCCCTCGCCGACGGCTACCGCCACGCGGTCCTCTCCAACTCCGCCCTGCTGGTCCAGGACCGCAAGCTCCGCGTCCTCGGCGTGCGCGACCGTTTCGAGGCCGTCCTGTGCGCCGCCGACCTCGGCGTCTCCAAGCCCGCCGCCGAGGCCTTCCACGCGGTCTGTACGGCGCTGGGACTGGCCCCCGCCGAGGTCGCCTACGTGGGCGACCAGCCGGAGATCGACGCCCGGGGCGCCCGCGACGCGGGGCTGCTCGGGATCTGGCTCGACCGCGCCGGCTCGGCGAGCGAGCCCCCCGCGGGCGTCCACCGCATCAGGCGCCTCCGGGAGCTGCCCGCCCTGCTGCGCTCCGATACCCGTTTTGGAGCGCAGTCCACCTTCGGGTAATGTTCTTTCTGCGCCGCCCGAGAGGGCCGAAAGGTCCGGCCGGGAAGCGCAAATCAAACAAAACCCCCACCCGGGGTTGCGCTTTGATGGCCTATGGTGTAATTGGCAGCACGACGGTTTCTGGTTCCGTTAGTCTAGGTTCGAGTCCTGGTAGGCCAGCTCGCAGAGCTCATCTGCAACCGCGGATCTCATCCGCAAAGCCCCCGTTGTGTAGCGGCCTAGCACGCTGCCCTCTCAAGGCAGTAGCGCCGGTTCGAATCCGGTCGGGGGTACAGATCCTTCCCACAGGGACAGATCGGGTCGCACCCACTGACTCTGATGCAGGATCGCTAGGGCCCCCGTTGTGTAGCGGCCTAGCACGCCGCCCTCTCAAGGCGGTAGCGCCGGTTCGAATCCGGTCGGGGGTACTGTGGTCTGGTTTAGACCACTATTGGGCTATGGTGTAATTGGCAACACGAAGGTTTCTGGTTCCTTTGTTCTAGGTTCGAGTCCTGGTAGCCCAGCGCAGTACCGCAGCACCAGCTGGCCCCCGTTGTGTAGCGGCCTAGCACGCCGCCCTCTCAAGGCGGTAGCGCCGGTTCGAATCCGGTCGGGGGTACAGAAACGGCAAGGGGTCTTCCCGCAGGGAGGACCCCTTCGTCATTCCCCCGTACTCCGCTGTCCGTAGCGTCGGCGGGACTCCTCTGCCTGGGCGATCCGGCGCAGCGCGAGCAGCACCGGTTCGTACAGCACCGTGAGCGCGACGGCCGCCTCCAACTGCTCGTCGGAGGACTCGTACCGCTCGATCAAGTCCAGATCGGTCACGGCCAGTTGATGCCCCGCGCTGGCGTAGGGCGCCAAATCCTCGACGGCGCACGGATATCCGAGCCGGGCCAGGGCGGCGACGGCGGTCACCAGCATCCGGTAGGCCGGTGACTCGGCCGCGTACTCCTGGGCGGACTCCCAGCCGAGGCGGTCGAGCAGCACGTCCACCGTGCGGCCGGCCCGCTCCTGGAGAACCTCGTCGTCCGACGGTCCCGGGCCGTGCGGCAGGGCCCATACGGCCGTGCCCAGGCGGGAGTTGTGGTCCAGGGACCCGTCCTCCAGGGCGGTCAGGACCTCGCGCGCCGAGGCGATCGGCACCCGGCCCACCTGGATCAGCGCCCGGACCAGCCGCAGCCGCCGGACGTGGGAGTCGTCGTACTCGGCCTGGGTCGCCGTCATGCGCCGGCCCGGTGGCAGCAACCCCTCGCGCAAGTAGTACTTGATCGTGGCCGTGGGCACCCCGCTGCGCCGGCTCAGCTCCGCCAGTCTCATCGCTCACGCCTCCTCTTGCGCCCCCCTTTGGAGAGTGGCACTATCCAAGCATGGATAGCGGCGCTATCCAACATTCGATCAAGGCTCTGCGAAGGGGATCCGTCATGAGCGACAAGCCGATCGAAGGGCGCATGACCGCCGATGCGACGGGCGACGTGGTCGTCTTCCACATCGGGATGCGGATCAACAACTTCCTCGCCGTACGCAGCTGGTGGCCGGTCTTCCTCGCGATGCCGCGCATGCTGAAGGAGCTGTCGCGGGAGCGGGGGAGCGGACTGCTCGGGTACCGGCTGCTGATAGGCGGGCCGCGCCTGGTGTACGTCGTCCAGTACTGGGAGTCGCGCGAGAAGCTGCTGGCCTACTCGGTGGCGCCGGACAGGGAGCACCGCCCCGCCTGGGCGGCCTTCAACCAGCGGCTGCGGGAAGGCAAGGGGAAGGTCGGCTTCTGGCACGAGACGTTCCTCGTGCCGGCCGGCGCCCATGAGGCGGTGTACATCAACATGCCGGCGTTCGGCCTGGGGAAGGCCGTCGGAGTGATCCCCGTGGGCCGCCGCGGCGACCGGGCGGCCGATCGCCTCAAGGCGGCCTGACGGGCGTCGGGCGTACGCATGTCAGGAGGGGGCCGCCGCGGCGTCGGGGCGGCCCCCTCCCGCGTCGCGTACGTCAGCCCGAGCGGCGCAGGGCCTCGGAGAGGCGTCCGGCCGCGTCGATGACCGCCTGCGCGTGCATGCGGCCCGGGTGACGGGTCAGGCGCTCGATCGGTCCGGAGACCGAGACGGCGGCGACCACCCGGTTGGAGGGGCCGCGCACGGGCGCGGAGACGGACGCGACGCCCGGCTCCCGCTCACCGATCGACTGGGCCCAGCCCCGGCGTCGTACACCCGAAAGGGCCGTCGCCGTGAAACGGGCGCCCTGGAGGCCGCGGTGCAGGCGCTCCGGCTCCTCCCAGGCCATCAGGATCTGCGCCGAGGAGCCCGCCTTCATGGTGAGCGTCGAACCGACCGGGACGGTGTCCCGCAGGCCCGAGAGGCGCTCCGCCGCGGCCACGCAGATGCGCATGTCCCCCTGGCGGCGGTAGAGCTGCGCGCTCTCGCCGGTGACGTCGCGCAGGTGCGTGAGGACCGGGCCCGCCGTGGCGAGCAGGCGGTCCTCACCGGCCGCCGCCGCGAGTTCCGCGAGGCGCGGGCCGAGGATGAAACGGCCCTGCATGTCCCGCGCCACCATCCGGTGGTGTTCCAGTGCCACGGCCAGTCGGTGGGCCGTGGGTCGTGCGAGCCCGGTGGCCGCGACCAACCCCGCCAGGGTGGCCGGACCGGACTCCAGGGCGCTCAGGACGAGAGCCGCCTTGTCGAGAACGCCGACGCCGCTAGAGTTGTCCATGCGTCGATACTCACGTCTCACTCTGTGAAACGCAAGTTCAATTTTCCGTGGAACCCGCCACTCTGTAGGAGCGATCCGCGGACCAACGGATTTCGCAGCCGACGTGCGGCACGAGGGGTACGCGCGTCGGCGGACAGATTCTCTAGTGAGGCCGGCAGAAGCGGCCGGTCGGAGGGAAAGCGATGGGTAGGACACTCGCGGAGAAGGTCTGGGACGACCACGTCGTCCGGCGCGCCGAGGGCGAGCCCGATCTCCTCTACATCGATCTGCACCTGCTGCACGAGGTGACCAGCCCCCAGGCCTTCGACGGCCTCCGCCAGGCGGGCCGCCAGGTGCGGCGGCTCGACCTGACCATCGCGACCGAGGATCACAACACCCCGACCCTCGACATCGACAAGCCCATCGCCGACCCGGTCTCGCGGGCCCAGCTGGAGACGCTGCGCAAGAACTGCGCGGACTTCGGCGTCCGCCTGCACCCGCTGGGCGACGTCGAGCAGGGCGTCGTCCACGTGGTGGGACCGCAGCTGGGTCTGACGCAGCCGGGCACCACCGTGGTCTGCGGCGACTCGCACACCTCGACGCACGGCGCCTTCGGCGCGCTCGCCTTCGGAATCGGCACTTCTCAGGTCGAGCACGTGCTGGCCACGCAGACGCTGCCGATGGCCCGCCCCAAGACCATGGCCATCACCGTCGACGGCGAATTGCCCGAGGACGTCACGGCCAAGGACCTGATCCTCGCCGTCATCGCGAAGATCGGCACCGGCGGCGGCCAGGGCTACGTCCTGGAGTACCGCGGCCCGGCCATCGAGAAGCTCTCGATGGAGGCCCGCATGACCATCTGCAACATGTCCATCGAGGCGGGCGCCCGCGCCGGCATGATCGCCCCGGACCGGACCACCTTCGACTACCTCCAGGGCCGCGACCACGCCCCGCGGGGCGAGGAGTGGGACGCCGCGGTGGCGTACTGGAAGACCCTGCGGACGGACGAGGACGCGGTCTTCGACGCCGAGGTCCGCATCGACGCCGCCTCGCTCGCGCCGTTCGTCACCTGGGGCACCAACCCGGGCCAGGGCGCGCCGCTGTCGGCCGATGTCCCCGACCCTGCTTCGTACGAAGACGCCTCGGAGCGCCACGCCGCCGAAAAGGCCCTGGAATACATGGGGTTGACCGCCGGGCAGCCGCTGCGCGACATCAAGGTCGACACCGTCTTCGTAGGTTCCTGCACCAACGGCCGCATCGAGGACCTGCGCGCGGCCGCCTCCATCGTCGAGGGGCGCAAAGTCGCCGACGGCGTACGGATGCTGGTCGTCCCCGGCTCGGTCCGGGTCGCCCTCCAGGCCGTCGAGGAGGGACTGGACAAGGTCTTCGTCGCCGCCGGCGCCGAATGGCGGCACGCGGGCTGCTCGATGTGCCTGGGCATGAACCCTGACCAACTGGCCCCCGGCGAGCGATCGGCGTCCACGTCCAACCGCAACTTCGAGGGCAGGCAGGGCAAGGGCGGCCGCACCCATCTGGTCTCCCCGCAGGTGGCCGCCGCGACCGCGGTCACCGGCCACCTGGCCTCGCCCGCCGACCTGTCCGACGCCCCCGTGACCGCCGGAGTCTGAGAACCATGGAAGCATTCACCACGCACACCGGCCGGGCCGTTCCGCTGCGCCGCAGCAACGTCGACACCGACCAGATCATCCCCGCCCACTGGCTGAAGAAGGTCACCAGGGACGGCTTCGAGGACGGTCTCTTCGAGGCCTGGCGCAAGGACGCGGACTTCGTCCTCAACAGGCCCGAGCGCCAAGGCGCCACCGTCCTGGTCGCCGGACCCGACTTCGGCACCGGCTCCTCGCGCGAGCACGCCGTGTGGGCGTTGCAGAACTACGGCTTCAAGGCGGTCGTCTCCTCGCGCTTCGCCGACATCTTCCGCGGCAACTCGCTGAAGAACGGCCTGCTCACCGTCGTACTCGACCAGCAGGTCGTGGACGCGCTGTGGGAGCTGACGGAGAAGGACCCGCAGGCCGAGGTCACCGTCGACCTCCAGGACCGCCAGGTCCGCGCCGAGGGCATCACCGCCGACTTCGAGCTCGACGAGAACGCCCGCTGGCGGCTCCTGAACGGCCTGGACGACATCAGCATCACGCTGCGGAACGAGCCGGACATCGCCGCGTACGAGTCCAAGCGCCCCTCGTACAAGCCGCGGACCGTGCGGGCCTGACATCGCGCAACACCCCGCGACACCCTGATGTACCCCCAATCGTGGACGGTTGGGGGTACATCTGTGTCCGGCCCCGAAGAGGTTCCCCATGGCCTGAACGGGTGGTGTCAACTCCCTTGAACCGGACGGAAGAAGAGGCCGGAAATCCCCTTGTACTCGGCTGGACCGGGTACCCTCATGAGGGCGGCGAACGGCGGTAGTTACCCCCTGCGGAGGCGACAACTCGCCCCAGATGGCACAATCGGTGCATGGGACGCGACAGCCAACTCGAGCTCTACGGCCTCGTCGCGGCCCAACTGAAGGAAGCGCACTCACGAGTGCGCGCACTGCAAGTCCCGGAGGGCGTACGGATGGCGCTGACCCGGAAGCTGCTGGTCATTACGGCCGCGGCCAAACACGATCTCGCCGATGCGGCAAGGCGTCTGGAGCGATTGATGGCCTCCCTCGACGAAGCTGACGAGGGCCGATTCCCCGAAGACACCTGAGTCGCAAGCCTCAACGGGCCTTCGAGGAACTCCGAGATGGTCCAGTTCGTTGCGGCACAAGGGTGATTAGCCCGTTTCGTGTTTGATTTGCGGTATATATCTGCCTAACGTGCGAAAAAGCCGGAGTATTTCGCTCCCGGCAATGTCTCCGAAGGGGAAGACGTGAACAAGGCGCAGCTCGTAGAAGCGATTGCCGACAAGGTGGGGGGCCGCCAGCAGGCCGCCGACGCCGTCGACGCGGTCCTGGACGCCATCGTCCGCGCCGTGGTCGGCGGAGACCGTGTTTCGGTCACCGGCTTCGGCTCGTTCGAGAAGGTCGACCGCCCGGCCCGTTACGCCCGCAACCCGCAGACCGGGGAGCGCGTGCGCGTCAAGAAGACCTCGGTTCCGCGCTTCCGTGCGGGACAGGGCTTCAAGGACCTGGTCAGCGGCTCGAAGAAGCTCCCGAAGAACGATGTGGCGGTCAAGAAGGCGCCCAAGGGCAGCCTGACCGGCGGCGCTTCCGCGACGGTCAAGAAGGCGGCGGCCAAGAAGGCCACCACCGCCAAGAAGGCCACGGCGAAGAAGACCACCGCCAAGAAGGCCACGCCGGCGAAGAAGGCCACCACGGCGACGGCGAAGAAGACGACGGCGAAGAAGACCACCGCCAAGAAGGCGACGGCCACGCCGACGGCCAAGAAGGCGGCGGCCAAGAAGGCCACCACCGCCAAGAAGGCCACCCCCGCCGCGAAGAAGACCACGGCGAAGAAGACCGCGCCCGCCGCCAAGAAGGCCACCGCGAAGAAGACCGCGCCCGCCAAGAAGGCCACGACGCGCAAGACGACCGCCAAGAAGGCCACCGCCCGCAAGAAGTAAGGGCACGAGGCACTCACGCGCCGGGCCGGGCTCCCCCAGGGGAGCCCGGCCCGCGTCGTGCGCCCGAAAAGCGGCGGGGCGGCGGCCCGGGACGCCCGGCTGCCCCGGAACGGTGGTCGGAAAGCGTCGTCGGGACGCCCCGTCAGAACGTCTGGAGCGTCACCAAGGTGATGCGGCGCGCCTCGCCCTCGCCGTCGACCTCGATCCGCACCCGCTGCCCCGGCCGCAGCAGCCGCAGCCCGCCCGCGTCGAACGCGGGCGCCTCGAAGGGCACCGGAGTGCCGTCGTCGAGCAGCACACTGCCGCTGCGGGTCTCGGAGTCATACGTGTACGCGGTCGCCTGCATGGCAGCAGCGTACTGAATGGGCACCCACCACCCACTTGCTCAGTTGGCTCAGTCGACGCAATCGACGCAATCGATGCGGTCGGCTCAGTCCGCTATGAGCAGCCGGGCGGCGGCCCGCGCCGTACGCGCGCCTACGCCCAGCGCGAGGGCCGCCCGCAGATCCTGACCGGTGTCCACGTCCTGGCGTACGGAATCGACGCCGTCGAGTACGAGTTCCACCGCGCCGGACGCGGTGTGGCGCGCGCGGGAATCCATGCCGAATGCCGGACCCAATTCCGTGCCGGCCGCCGCGGCCAGCAATGTCGTCCCTATTCCCGCGGCGTCCGCCAGGAATGCCCGGGGAAAGGGGGCGGCGCCGTCGAGAACCCGCGCCAATTCCAGCGGGCGCAGCGCGGGCAGATCGGCGTTCAGGGCGGCGACATGCGCGGTGGGCCGCTTTGCGCGGACGGCCGCCGCGCCGTGCCGCAGGGCGGCGTTCAGGCCGGCCCCCGGTTCGTCCGGCACGACGCGCGCGCCCAGCGCCGCCAGCTCGCGACGCGCCAGGGCGTCGTCCGTGACAACTGCCACATCCCGCACCGCGGGGCACGCCACCGCGGCGGCCACGGTGTCCTGCGCGAACGCCAGGGCGAGGCCCGGCCGCAGGCCGTCACCGGCGGTCGCGGCGAGTCTGCTCTTGGCGCGCGCCAGCGGCTTCAACGGTATGACCAGGGTCCACTGCACGGGCGCTCCGTCCTTTTCGTCGCGCCCATTGTGACCTGCTGGGGGGCCTTGATACCCGGGCGGGCGTACGGTGTTCTCGACAGACCGGCAGCCTGGGGCGACACTTGTGCGGCCGACCAGGCTCATGGAGGAAGGTGTCCGCGTGTCCCGCCGCAGAATCGGCTTCTGGTACCGCCTGGCGGCGGTCATCGCAAAACCGCCGCTGGTGGTTCTGTTCAAGCGGGACTGGCGTGGAATGGAACACATTCCGGCCGACGGAGGATTCATCACGGCGGTGAATCACAACTCGCATATCGACCCGTTGTCGTACGCACACTTCCAGTACAACACCGGCCGAGTGCCGCGCTTCCTGGCAAAGGACGGTCTTTTCAAGGACGGCTTCGTCGGCAAGGTCATGAAGGGCACGGGCCAGATCCCGGTCTACCGCGAGACCACGAACGCGCTCGACGCCTTCCGGGCCGCGGTCGCCGCCATCCAGGGCGGCGAGTGCGTCGCGTTCTACCCCGAGGGCACCCTCACCAGGGACCCCGACATGTGGCCGATGACCGCCAAGTCCGGCGCCGCGCGGGTCGCCCTGGAGACCAAGTGCCCGGTCATCCCCGTCGCCCAGTGGGGTGCCAACCTCGCCCTGCCGCCGTACAGCAAGAAGCCCCACCTCTTCCCGCGCAAGACCCTCCAGGTGAAGGCCGGGCCCCCCGTCGACCTGTCGCGCTTCCACGACAAGGAGCCGACGCCCGAGGTGCTCCGCGAGGCGACCGAGGCCATCATGGCCGCGATCACCGAACTTTTGGAGGAGATCCGGGGCGAGAAGGCCCCCGACCGGCCGTACGACCCGCGCAGGGCACGGCTGGAGCAACGACGCAAGGCAGCGGGCCGCCAGGCGCGGCGCGGCACCACCCACAGCACCCCGGAGGACAGCAAGTGACGAACCCCGTGAACCCCGTGGACCCGGCAGTGCCTGTGAAGGCCGCCGTCTTCGGAACGGGCTCCTGGGGTACGGCCTTCGGCATGGTGCTCGCCGACGCGGGGTGCGACGTCACCCTGTGGGGCCGGCGCGCCGAACTCGCCGAAGCGGTCAACTCCACGCGGACCAACCCGGACTACCTCCCCGGTGTCGAACTCCCCGAGAACCTCCGGGCGACCACCGACCCGGCCGAGGCCGCCGCGGACGCCGACTTCACCGTCCTCGCCGTCCCCTCGCAGACGCTGCGCGGCAACCTCGCCGCGTGGACGCCGCTGCTGGCCCCCGGCACCGTCCTCGTCTCCCTGATGAAGGGCGTCGAACTGGGCTCGGCCATGCGCATGAGCGAGGTCATCGAGGACGTCACGAAGGTCCCCTCCGACCGCATCGCCGTCGTCACCGGACCCAACCTCGCCCGGGAGATCGCCGCACGGCAGCCCGCCGCCTCCGTGGTCGCCTGCGAGGACGAAGCGGTCGCCCGGCGCCTCCAGAAGGCCTGCCACACGCCGTACTTCCGCCCGTACACCAACACCGACGTCGTCGGCTGCGAACTGGGCGGCGCCGTCAAGAACGTCATCGGTCTCGCCGTCGGCATCGCGGACGGCATGGGCCTCGGCGACAACGCCAAGGGCTCGCTCATCACCCGCGGCCTCGCGGAGACCACCCGCCTCGGGCTCGCCATGGGCGCCGACCCGCTGACGTTCTCCGGACTCGCGGGCCTCGGTGACCTGGTGGCGACCTGCTCCTCGCCGCTCTCGCGCAACCACACCTTCGGCACCAACCTCGGCAAGGGCATGACGCTTCAGGAGACCATCGCGGTCACCAAGCAGACCGCCGAGGGCGTCAAGTCCTGTGAGTCCGTGCTCGATCTGGCCCGCAGGCACGGCGTCGACATGCCCATCACGGAGACCGTCGTCGGCATCGTCCACGACGGCACGCCCCCGGTGGTGGCCCTCAAGGAACTCATGTCGCGCAGCGCCAAGCCCGAGCGTCGCTGACTGTTTTTCGGTCAGCAGGTACGCTCAACGCGATATGAGCAGCGAGAACCTCCCCCTGAGCCCCGCAGTGAGCCCCGAGCCGAGCTCCGGGCAGCAGCTCCGCAAGCCGCGCGTGGCCGTCGTGTTCGGCGGCCGCAGCTCGGAGCACGGCATCTCCGTCGTGACGGCCGGCGCCATCCTGGGCGCCATCGACCGCACCAAGTACGACGTCCTGCCCATCGGCATCACCGTCGACGGCCGCTGGGCGCTGACGGCGGACGAGCCGGAGCGGATGGCCATCACCGACCGCAGGATGCCGAACGTCGACGAGATCGCGGACTCCGTGGACGGGGGCGTGCTCCTGCCGCTCTCCCCGGGCAACCGCGAGGTCGTCTACAGCGAGCCCGGCTCCGTGCCCAAGGTGCTCGGTGACGTCGACGTCGTCTTCCCGATGCTGCACGGCCCCTACGGAGAGGACGGCACCATCCAGGGGCTGCTCGAACTCTCCGGAGTGCCCTACGTCGGCTCCGGAGTCCTGTCCTCGGCCATCGGCCAGGACAAGGACTACATGAAGCGCGTCTTCACGTCCTTCGGGCTGAACGTCGGCCCCTACCTGGTGATCCGCCCGCGCGAGTGGCGCCAGGACGAGGCGGGCGCCCGGCAGCGCATCGCGGACTTCGCGGGGGAGCACGGCTGGCCGCTGTTCATCAAGCCCGCGCGCGCGGGCTCCTCGATCGGCATCACGAAGGTCGACTCCTTCGACGGCCTCGACGAGGCGATCGCCGAGGCACAGCGCCACGACCCCAAGATCCTCGTCGAGGCCCTGCTGCGCGGCCGCGAGATCGAGTGCGGCGTCCTGGAGTTCGAGGACGGCCCGCGGGCCAGCGTCCCGGCCGAGATCCCGCCGGTGCAGAGCCACGACTACTACGACTTCGAGGCGAAGTACATCGACTCGACGCCCGGCATCGTGCCCGCGCCGCTGACGCCCGAGCAGACCGCGGAGATCCAGCGGCTCGCCGTCGAGGCGTTCGAGGCGGCGTCCTGCGAGGGCCTGGTGCGCGCGGACTTCTTCCTCACCGAGGACGGACAGTTCGTGATCAACGAGATCAACACCATGCCCGGCTTCACGCCCATCTCGATGTACCCGCAGATGTGGGCGAAGAGCGGCGTCGGCTACGCGGAACTGGTGGACCGCCTCATCCAGGCGGCGCTGAACCGCTCGACCGACCTGCGCTAGCGGCCATGCCCCGAGGGCGTCAGGCGATGCCCTTGGGGATCGTCTTCTTGATGGGGGCGGCGAAGTCCGTGAGCGGACCGAGGCCGTTCCCCGCCCGCTCCGCGGGCAGTGTCACCTCGACGTAGGCGAGGCGCGCTCCCGTGGTGAAGGTGTACGACCCGTCGTCGCCCTTCTGCAACAGCCAGGCGACGCCGTTCACCCGCACGCCGTTCTTCCCGGCGTACTCGGGATCGATCATCTCGGGGGGCCGCTCCACACCGCAGCGCAGTATGATCGCCGGGTCTCCCCACCCGGCGGTCAGCTCGGACTTCGGCCCGGGGTCGCTGCGCTCCAGCCCGTCGACCTTCCGCGGGAGCTGTGCGTGCAGGTCCCGGCAGAGGCCGGCGGCCTTCGCCTCCGGGGACGGAACCACCACCGACGCCTGATCGTCCGTAGCTGAACAGGCCGCTGCCGTGATCGACAGGGCCAGGGCGGACGTGCCCATGAGACAGCGGCGCCGGAGACGAGGGATGTTCACCGGGCCAGGGTAGACGGGGGCTACAAGTGCACGACCGGGCAGGTCAGGGTTCGGGTGATGCCGTCCACTTGCTGGACCCTGGCGACCACCATGCGGCCGAGCTCGTCCACCGTGTCCGCCTGGGCACGCACGATGACGTCGTAGGGGCCCGTCACGTCCTCGGCCTGGAGCACGCCGGGGATCTGGCCGATCAGCTCGGCGACGGTCGAGGCCTTGCCGACCTCGGTTTGGATCAGGATGTACGCCTGTACCACGGAACCTCCAGGGCGGCCACGAGGATCATGTGGGGAGAAGGGACGCCACGGTACCGCGTCGCCGCTCGCCGCGGGGAGACCCGCGTGGGCTGTGGCGCGCGCAACGTGACGCACGGACAGCGGAAGTCGACGGTCACGTCGACCGTACCGACGACGAAGACGGCTCGCGACCGCAAGCCGAGCAGCGTGAAAGGGCATGGTGAGACT
Source organism: Streptomyces sp. G44 (assembly GCF_016905445.1). Classification (GTDB taxonomy): domain Bacteria; phylum Actinomycetota; class Actinomycetes; order Streptomycetales; family Streptomycetaceae; genus Streptomyces. The sequence goes on along the minus strand of NZ_JAFEXF010000070.1, from coordinate 16,318 downwards.
CGGTGAAGGGAACCGTGGGCGAGTTGGGGGAGTTCGGGCTCATCAGAGAGCTCACCTCCCGGCTCACCTCCACTCCGGCCGTACGGCTCGGCCCTGGCGACGACGCCGCGGTCGTGTCCGCCCCGGACCGCAGGGTCGTGGCGAGCACCGACATCCTCCTGGAAGGGCGGCACTTCCGCCGCGACTGGTCGACCGCCTACGACGTGGGGCGCAAGGCCGCCGCGCAGAACCTCGCCGACATCGCGGCCATGGGCGCCGTGCCGACCGCGCTCCTGCTCGGCCTGGTGGTGCCCGCCGAGCTGCCCGCCAGCTGGCCCACCGAGCTGATGGACGGCCTCAGGGACGAGTGCCAGGTCGCGGGCGCGGCCGTCGTGGGCGGCGACGTCGTCCGCGGCGACACCATCACCGTCGCCATCACCGCCCTCGGCGACCTGCGCAACCACGAGCCGGTCACGCGCGCGGGCGCCAAGACCGGCGATGTCGTCGCCGTCACCGGCTGGCTCGGCTGGTCCGCCGCCGGGCACGCCGTGCTCTCCCGCGGCTTCCGCTCGCCGCGCGCCTTCGTGGAGGCCCACCGCAGGCCCGAGCCGCCCTACCACGCGGGCCCCGCGGCCGCCGGACTCGGCGCGACCTCCATGACCGACGTGAGCGACGGCCTCATCGCCGACCTCGGCCACATCGCCGAGTCCAGCAAGGTACGCATCGACATCCGCTCCGGAGCCGTCGACGTGCCCACACAGATGAACGACATCGGCCAGGCCGTCGGCGTCGACCCGCTCCAGTGGGTGCTCAACGGCGGCGAGGACCACGCGATCGTGGCGACGTTCCCGCCGGACGTGAAGCTGCCCGCCCGCTGGAAGGTCATCGGCGAGGTCCTCAACCCCTCCGCGCTGCCCCAGGTGACCGTGGACGGCGCGCCCTGGGCCGGCAAGGGCTGGGACCACTTCGGGGACAACGGAGACGCCGAGTGAGCGCGCCGCCACGGGTGCTCACCGTCGCCGGCTCCGACTCCGGGGGCGGCGCCGGCCTCCAGGCCGACCTGAAGACGATGCTCGCCCTCGGCACGCACGGCATGAGCGTCGTCACCGCCGTCACCGCCCAGAACTCCCTGGGCGTGCGGGGCTTCTGGGAGCTGCCGGCGGACGCCGTGCGGGCCCAGTACCGCAGCGTCGTCGACGACATCGGCGTCCAGGCCGTGAAGACCGGCATGCTCGCCTCGGCGGAACTCGTCGAGACCGTCGCCCAGTTGCTCACGGGCACCGACGCGCCCGCCGTCGTCGACCCGGTCGGCGTCTCCAAGCACGGCGACCCGCTGCTCGCCGCGTCCGCCCTGGACTCGGTCCGCACGAAGCTGCTGCCGGCCGCCACGGTCGCCACGCCCAACCTCGACGAGGTCGCCCAGCTCACGGGCGTCGAGGTCACCTCGGAGAACGACATGCGCCGCGCGGCCGCCGCCGTCCTCGCGTACGGACCGAAGTGGGTGCTCATCAAGGGCGGCCATCTCCAGGGCGACGCGGTGGACCTGCTCACCGACGGCTCGGAGGAGCACGTGCTGCGCGCCCCGCGCCACGACAACCGCCACACGCACGGCACCGGCTGCACCCTCGCCAGTGCCATCGCGGCGCAGCTGGCCAAGGGGCAGGACGTCCCGACGGCCGTGGCGGCGGCCAAGGAGTACGTGACGGGGGCGATCGCCGCGGGGTTCGCGCTCGGCGGCGGGATCGGACCGGTGGACCACGGCTGGCGGTTCCGGGAGGCGTAGGCGTACGAGGGCCGCGTCACGCGGCCCTCACCCGCCGGTGCGCGGGGCATACGAAAAAGCCGGCCCCCCGAAGGGGACCGGCAGTTTCAGCAACCAGCCAGGTGCCGCGCTGACGTCAGCGCGAGACCTTGCCGGCCTTGATGCACGAGGTGCAGGCGTTGAGGCGCTTCGGCGTCCCGCTCACCATGGCACGCACACGCTGGATGTTCGGGTTCCAGCGACGGGGCGTACGGCGGTGCGAGTGCGAGATGTTGTTGCCGAAGCCCGGCCCCTTGCCGCAGACGTCGCAGTTGGCAGCCACGGGTCACTCCAAAGACTTCAGATGCACTTACGGTTAATCCCGGCATGCCGAGATCAGTGCAATGATCGAAGTGGCGTTGCCAGGAGGAATGTCCCGATGAGTATCGGGCAACCGGAGCAGCATACAACGACTGCTTCGGTACAACGAAACTACCACGGCTCGCCCGGCCCCCGCCCCGGGCCCCGTGTTCACCCTCGGTCTACGCTGCGTCCATTCCGGATGGTCAAGGAGGCGAACAGGTGCCGCAGAACCTCGACGCGGTCGCGGTGCGCGCCTGGTGCCGACTGGCTCTGGACGCCCTCGGCAGGGCCCGCGAGGAGATCGACTCCATCAACGTCTATCCGGTCGCGGACGGAGACACCGGCACCAACCTCTACCTGACGGTGGAGTCGGCCTCCCAGGCGGTCGACGCGGCCTTCACGGGCCACGACCCGGCTCTGCCCTCGCTGGCGGAGACCGTGCGGGCGATGGCCCACGGCGCCCTCATCGGCGCCCGCGGGAACTCGGGCACCATCCTGTCGCAGCTGCTGAGAGGCATGGCCCAGGTCCTCTGCGGTCCCGAAGGCGGCGAGGACCCGGGCGGCGGCGACGGCGTGGCGGCGTGTGACGCGGAACATGCCGCAGGCGCCGACGGACGCACCCTGGAGCTCGCCCTGCGCCGGGCCGCCGAGTCCGCCTACGAGGCCGTCGCGCACCCCGTCGAGGGCACCGTCCTGACGGTCGCGTCCGCGGCCGCCGAGGCGGCGGGGGAGGCCGGGAGCACCGACTGCGGGACAGTGGCCAGAGCGGCGTACGACGGCGCCTGCGCGGCGCTGGACAGGACGCCGGGGCAGCTCGCCGTCCTGGGGCGCGCGGGCGTCGTGGACGCGGGCGGGCGCGGTCTCGTCGCGGTGCTCGGCGCTCTCGTGCGGGCCCTGTCCGGCGAGACGGTGTCACGCAAGGGCGCCGACAGCGGCCACGCGCGCGTGGCGGCCGTCGAGTGCGGCGAGTCCGCCGAGTGCGAGGAGCCGCCGGCCGACGAGGGCGGCCCCGCGTTCGAGGTGATCTACCTCCTGGAGGCCGACGACGGCGCGGTCGCACGGCTGCGCGCCCGGCTCGACCGGCTCGGCGACTCCCTCGTCGTGGTCGGCGGCGACGGCCTGTGGAACGTCCACGTCCATGTCGACGACGCGGGCGCGGCCGTCGAGGCGGGCGTGGAGGCGGGCCGCCCGCACCGCATCCGCATCACCCACTTCGGAGCGGGCGACGCGCACACCACCGCGCAGACCCCCAGGGAACGCACGCAGCGGGCCATCGTCGCCGTCGTGCCCGGCGAGGGGCTCGCCGGGCTCTACGCCGAGTCCGGGGCGACCACCGTACCTACGCGCGTGGGGGAGCCGCCCGCGAGCGGCGAGCTGGTCGACGCCATCCGGCGGGCGCACGCGCGCGAAGTGGTCCTGCTGCCCAACGACGCCGAGCTGCGCCACACCGCGGCCGCCGCGGCGGAACAGGCGCGGACCGAAGGCGTGCGGGTCGCCCTGATCCCCACCCGCTCCGCGGTCCAGGGGATCGCGGCCCTCGCCGTGCACGCGCCGGACCGCCGCTTCGACGAGGACGTCGTCGCCATGACCTCGGCGGCCGGCGCGACCCGCTACGGCGAACTGGCCGTCGCCGAGCGGCAGTCCTGGACCATGGCGGGGATCTGCCAGGCCGGCGACGTCCTCGGCCTGATCGACGGCGACGTCGCGGTGATCGGCACGGACGTGGCCCCCACCGCCACGTCGGTCCTGGACCGCATGCTGTCGGCGGGCGGCGAGATGGTCACGCTCGTACTCGGCGAATCCGTGCCCGACGCGGTCGCCGAGCGGCTGGAGAAGCACGTGCGCGAGACGTACCTGGCCGTCGACACCGTCGTCTACCGCGGCGGCCGCCAGTCCGCGCTGATGCTGATCGGCGTCGAGTAGCCGGAGCCCGCCGTCCAGGAGCGGGCCGGGCAGCGGATTCGCGGGGCCTGCGGCGGAATGTCAGTGGCGTGGTGTGCAATGGATCTCGTGCCCGCGCTCGATGAACCCCTGAAGAAAGTGGTCGGTCCCGCCACCGCGAAGGTGATGGCCGAACACCTCGGCCTGCACACGGTCGGCGACCTCCTGCACCACTACCCGCGGCGGTACGCCGAGCGCGGTGAGCTCACCCGCCTCGCCGACCTCCCCCTGGACGAGCACGCCACGGTGGTCGCCCAGGTCGCGAGCGCACGCATCCTGAAGTTCAACGCCGGCCGCGGCCAGCGCCTTGAAGTCACCATCACCGACGGCAGCGGCCAGATCCAGCTCGTCTTCTTCGGCCGCGGCATCCACAAGCCCCACAAGGACCTGCTCCCCGGCACCCGCGCGATGTTCGCGGGCAAGGTCTCGGTCTTCAACCGCAAGATGCAGCTGGCCCACCCGGCGTACGAACTGCTGCGGACCGAGGGCGACGAGGGCGTCGGCGAGGCCGTCGGCAACTGGGCGGGCGCCCTCCTGCCGATCTACCCCGCCACCGCCAAGCTGGAGTCCTGGAAGATCGCCAAGGCGGTCGACATGGTCCTGCCCAGCGCCCAGGAGGCCGTGGACCCGCTGCCGCCCTCCCTGCGCGACGGCCGCGCCCTCATCCCGCTCCCCGAAGCGCTCCTGAAGATCCACCGGCCGGACACCAAGGCGGACATCGCCGCCGCCCGCGACCGCCTGAAGTGGGACGAGGCCTTCGTCCTCCAGGTCGCCCTCGCCAGGCGGCGGTACGCGGACGCACAACTGCCCGCCGTGGCCCGCAGGCCCAGGGCGGGCGGTCTCCTGGACGCCTTCGACGCCAAACTGCCCTTCACGCTCACCGAGGGCCAGGAGAAGGTCTCCCGGGAGATCTTCGACGACCTCGCCACCGAACACCCGATGCACCGCCTCCTCCAGGGTGAGGTCGGCAGCGGAAAGACGATGGTCGCCCTGCGCGCCATGCTCGCCGTCGTGGACGCGGGCGGGCAGGCCGCGATGCTCGCGCCCACCGAGGTCCTCGCCCAGCAGCACCACCGCTCCATCGTCGAGATGATGGGCGAGCTGGCCGAGGGCGGCATGCTCGGCGGCGCCGACCAGGCCACCAAGGTCACGCTGCTCACCGGATCCATGGGCGCCGCGGGGCGCCGCCAGGCCCTGCTCGACCTGGTCACCGGCGAGGCCGGCATCGTCATCGGCACGCACGCGCTGATCGAGGACAAGGTGCAGTTCCACGACCTCGGCCTGGTCGTCGTCGACGAACAGCACCGCTTCGGCGTCGAGCAGCGCGACGCCCTGCGCGGCAAGGGCAAGCAGCCCCCGCACCTGCTGGTCATGACGGCCACGCCCATTCCCCGCACGGTCGCGATGACGGTCTTCGGCGACCTGGAGACCTCCGTCCTGGACCAGCTCCCGGCGGGGCGCTCACCGATCGCCAGCCACGTGGTGCCCGCCCAGGACAAGCCGCACTTCCTCGCCCGCGCGTGGGAGCGCGTGCGCGAGGAAGTGGAGAAGGGGCACCAGGCGTACGTGGTCTGTCCCCGCATCGGCGACGAGGAGGACGAGGCCGCGGCCAAGAAGGGCGCCAAGAAGAAGTCCGCCGAGGAGAAGGCGGAGGAAGCGGCCACCGCCGAGAAGCGGCCCCCGCTCGCCGTGATCGAGGTCGCCGAGCAGCTCGCGCGCGGCCCCCTGAGCGGTCTGCGGGTGGAAGTCCTGCACGGGCGCATGCAGCCCGACGACAAGGACGCCGTGATGCGCCGCTTCGCCGCGGGCCAGACGCAGGTCCTGGTCGCCACCACGGTCATCGAGGTCGGGGTCAACGTCCCGAACGCCACCGCCATGGTGATCATGGACGCGGACCGCTTCGGCGTCTCCCAGCTGCACCAGCTCCGCGGCCGCGTCGGCCGCGGCTCGGCCCCGGGCCTGTGCCTCCTGGTCACCGACATGCCGGAGGCGAGCCCCGCCCGCGCCCGCCTCGGCGCCGTCGCCTCCACGCTCGACGGCTTCGAGCTCTCCCGCATCGACCTGGAGCAGCGCCGCGAGGGCGACGTGCTGGGCCAGGCCCAGTCCGGCGTCCGCTCCTCCTTGCGCATGCTCGCGGTCATCGACGACGAGGAGATCATCGCCGCCGCCCGTGACGAAGCGGTCCAGGTCGTCGCCGCGGACCCCGGCCTGGAGCGCCTGCCGGAGCTGCGCACCGCCCTGGACGCCCTGCTCGACGCCGAGCGCGAGCAGTACCTCGACAAGGGGTGAGGCCCGTGCACGCCATATCGTGGAGGCAGCCGCCCACCCATCAGCCAGAAGGAATCAGATGACCCGCGTGATCGCCGGCACGGCCGGCGGACGCCGCCTGGCCGTCCCGCCGGGCAACGGCACCCGCCCCACGTCCGACCGCGCGCGCGAGGGACTCTTCTCCACCTGGCAGGCCCTCCAGGGCACGCTCGACGGCGCGCGCGTGCTCGACCTGTACGCGGGCTCCGGCGCCGTCGGCCTGGAAGCCCTCTCCCGCGGTGCGGCGCACGCCCTGCTCGTCGAGGCCGACGCCCGCGCGGCCCGCACCATCAGGGAGAACGTGAAGGCGGTCGCGCTGCCGGGCGCCGAGGTGAGAGCGGGCAAAGCCGCCCAGATCGTCCAGCAGGGGGCGCCCCCCACCCCGTACGACCTGGTCTTCCTCGACCCGCCGTACGCCGTCACCGATGACGATCTTCGCGAGATACTGCTCACACTCCGCTCGGAGGGCTGGCTCACGGAGGAGGCGCTCGTCACCGTTGAACGCAGTACAAGAGGCGGAGAATTCGGTTGGCCGGAGGGTTTCGAGCCCCTCAGGTCCCGTCGCTACGGCGAAGGGACGTTTTGGTACGGTCGCGCCGCCTCTACGTGCGACGACTCAGTGATCGCGCCATGACCGGACCGGAGAGCGAGGGACTCACGTTGCGCCGCGCCGTCTGTCCGGGGTCTTTCGACCCCATCACCAATGGACATCTCGACATCATCGCCCGCGCCTCCAAGCTGTACGACGTGGTGCACGTCGCGGTGATGATCAATCAGTCGAAGAAGGGTCTGTTCGAGATCGAGGAGCGGATAGAGCTGATCCGCCAGGTCACCGCCGAGTTCGGCAACGTCGAGGTCGAGTCCTTCCACGGCCTCCTCGTCGACTTCTGCAAGCAGCGCGACATCCCGGCCATCGTGAAGGGCCTGCGCGCGGTCAGCGACTTCGACTACGAACTCCAGATGGCCCAGATGAACAACGGCCTCTCGGGCGTCGAGACGCTGTTCGTGCCGACCAACCCCACCTACAGCTTCCTCTCCTCCTCGCTGGTCAAGGAGGTCGCCGCCTGGGGCGGCGACGTGGCGCACCTGCTGCCGCCGGTGGTCCACGACGCCCTCGTCGAACGCCTGGGCGGGAAGTGACCCCTCGCCCGACCCGGTGACGCTGTGTCAGCCGGTGTCGGACAGGTGCCCGCCGGCCTTACAGTCGTCCCGTCCGTCTCCCAACCAGCTGTAGAGAGTGGCGAGCACACGGTGGACGTGCAGAAGAAGATCGACGAGATCGTCCAGGCGGTCGGCAGCGCCCGGTCCATGCCCATGTCGGCTTCGTGCGTGGTCAACCGCGCCGATCTGCTCTCGATGCTCGAAGAGGTGCGCCAGGCCCTGCCCGGCTCCCTGGCCCAGGCCCAGGAGCTGATCGGCGGCCGCGAGCAGCTGGTCGAGCAGGCCCGCCAGGAGGCGGAGCGGATCATCGAGAGCGCGCACGCCGAGCGCGGCTCCCTGATCTCCGACACCGAGGTCGCCCGCCGCTCGCAGGGCGAGGCCGACCGCATCCTCGCCGAGGCCCGCCAGGCCGCCGAGGAGGTCCGCGCCGAGGCCGACGACTACGTGGACGGCAAGCTCGCCAACTTCGAGGTCGTCCTCACCAAGACCCTCGGCTCGGTCGGCCGCGGCCGCGAGAAGCTCCTCGGCACCGGACCGGGCCTCGACGAGAACGGCTACGAGGACGAGGACGCCCCCGAGCGCAGCCACGACCCGGAGACCCTGCGCCGCAACGCCGACGCGTACGTCGACGCCAAGCTCGGCGCCTTCGAGGCGGTCCTCGCCAAGACCCTGGGGGCGGCCGGCCGCGGCCGCCAGACGCTGCACGGCCGGGCCCCCGCCGACGAGCTCGGCAGCCTCGGCGAGGGCGTCACCACCCAGGGCCACACCACCGACGCCGAGTACCTCGCGGACCTCGCCGCGCCCGCCCCGGCCCGGCAGCAGCCTCCCTCGGCCCCGCCGATCCCGGCCCAGCAGCCCTACGCGCCGCAGCAGCCCCCGCAGCAGCCCGACCCGTACGGGTACCAGCAGCAGGACCCCTACGCCTACCAGCAGCCGTACGGCCAGCAGGACCCCTACGCGTACCAGGACCATGACCCGCGGCAGCACCCGTACGGCTATCCGCAGCAGGGCTACGAACAGCAGCCCCAGCAGCCCGCGTACGAGGCGCCCCCGGCCCTGGAGGAGACCAGCCTCTTCGACACGACCATGATCAGCGCCGAGCAGCTGCGCCAGTACGAGCAGGGGCGTCAGTAGGGGCGTCAGCAGGGACGCCGGGCCGGATTGGGCCGTGAGCGAAAGGTCAAGTATCCTGGCTCTTCGGTCGCGCATACGTCCGCGACTCCGGCTGCCCGCCCACGTGGCACCTGTGCCGCATCGGTGCGGCGGCCCTTCCTTTGGACTTCCAGGATTCGAAAGCAGGAAAAGCCCTGAGCACGCGCCTCGATCACCGAAACCCCCTCGTGTTCGACACACACGAGCTGGGTCGGCGTCCTGGTGCCATGCAGCGGCTGACCCGTGAGATCGAGGCGCCCGGCTCACCGGCCCTCGGGATCGAAGGGGTCATCGGAGTGCCGCAGGGCGCCCCCGTCCAGCTGGAGATCCGTCTGGAGTCGGTCATGGAAGGGGTGCTTGTCACAGGCACCGCCCATGCATCGGCCGAGGGGGAGTGCGTAAGGTGTCTGGAGCCGCTCGAGCTGGAGCTCGACGCGGACTTCCAGGAGATGTTCTCGTACCCTGACGCCGACGACCGGGGCCGCGCAGCGGAACCGGCCGACGACGCCGAGGACGATGAGGACAGGCTCTTTCTCGAGGACGGCATGTTCGACCTCGAACCTGTGCTGCGTGATGCGGTGGTGCTCGCACTGCCGATGCAGCCGGTGTGCCAGGACGACTGTCCGGGCCTGTGCTCCCAGTGCGGAGTGCGGCTCGCGGACGACCCGGACCACCACCATGACGCCGTCGACATCCGTTGGGCGGCACTGCAAGGACTCGCCGGGACCATCCAGGACGGCGAGAAGGACGAGATGAGCGGCGCCGGCGATGCGGGCGTCGACGAGAAGCAGGAGAAGTAGCCGTGGCTGTTCCGAAGCGGAAGATGTCGCGCAGCAACACGCGCCACCGCCGGTCGCAGTGGAAGGCTGCGGTCCCCACCCTGGTTTCGTGCGAGCGTTGCCAGGAGCCCAAGCAGCAGCACATCGCGTGCCCGAGCTGCGGCACCTACAACAAGCGCCAGGTCCTCGAGGTCTGAGCGGCTGGTGAGAGGCACCGTGTCTAGCCCCAAGAAGGCGGAAGACGCCAAGAAACTGGCGGAGACAACGGCCTCGTCCCACACGCTTCTGGAAGGGCGGCTCGGGTACAAGCTCGAGTCCGCCCTTCTGGTGCGTGCGCTGACCCACCGTTCGTACGCGTACGAGAACGGCGGCCTGCCGACGAACGAGCGCCTGGAGTTCCTCGGGGACTCCGTGCTCGGCCTCGTCGTCACGGACACGCTGTACCGCACCCACCCCGACCTGCCCGAAGGCCAGCTGGCCAAGTTGCGGGCCGCGGTGGTCAATTCGCGTGCGCTGGCGGAGGTCTCCCGCGGCCTCGAACTCGGCTCCTTCATCCGGCTCGGCCGGGGCGAAGAGGGCACGGGAGGCCGGGACAAGGCATCCATCCTCGCCGACACCCTGGAAGCGGTGATCGGCGCGGTCTATCTGGACCAGGGTCTGGACGCGGCGGGCGAGCTGGTGCACCGGCTCTTCGACCCGCTGATCGAAAAGTCCTCGAACCTGGGCGCGGGCCTGGACTGGAAGACCAGTCTCCAGGAGCTCACCGCGACGGAGGGCCTCGGCGTGCCCGAGTACCTCGTCACGGAGAGCGGCCCCGACCACGAGAAGACCTTTACTGCTGCCGCCCGCGTCGGAGGCGTCTCGTACGGCACCGGCACCGGCCGCAGCAAGAAGGAAGCGGAGCAGCAGGCCGCCGAGTCCGCGTGGCGCGCGATCCGCGCGGCCGCGGACGAACGGCTGAAGGCGGCCGAGGCCGCTGTCGCTGCCGCGCAGTCCGAGGGGACCGCCGACACCCCCTCGGCCTGACGGCCGCCCGTCCTTCGGTGCCGGTCATCCCTTCCGGGGGGTGACCGGCACCGCCATTTCCACCCCCGCGCGGTATATGTCCCCGCGCTCCACCCGCCCGCCGCCCCCCGTATCCCCGGAGGAGAAATGCCCGAGCTGCCCGAAGTCGAAGTCGTCCGGCGCGGTCTTGAGCGGTGGGTCAGCGGACGGGTCATCGATGACGTGCAGGTGCTGCATCCGCGTGCCGTGCGGCGGCATCCCGCGGGCGGCGAGGACTTCGGGAGCCGGCTGAAGGGGCACCGGATCGGGCTCGCGCGCCGGCGCGGCAAGTATCTGTGGCTGCCCCTCGCCGACTCCGGGCAGTCGGTCCTCGCCCACCTCGGCATGAGCGGCCAGCTCCTGGTGCAGCCGCACGACGCCCCGGACGAGAAGCACCTGCGCATCCGCGTGCGCTTCGACGACGTCCGGGGCACCGAGCTGCGCTTCGTGGACCAGCGGACCTTCGGCGGACTCTCGCTGCACGACAACACCCCGGACGGTCTCCCGGACGTCATCGCGCACATCGCGCGCGACCCGCTCGACGACGCCTTCGACGACGAGGCCTTCCACCTCGCGCTGCGCCGGCGCCGTACGACGATCAAGCGGGCGCTGCTCGACCAGTCGCTGATCAGCGGTGTCGGCAACATCTACGCGGACGAGGCGCTGTGGCGGTCCCGGCTGCACTACGAGCGGCCCACCGCCACCTTCACGCGCCCGCGCACGGCCGAACTCCTCGGCCACGTACGGGAGGTGATGAACGCGGCCCTCGCCGTCGGCGGCACCAGCTTCGACAGCCTCTACGTCAACGTGAACGGTGAGTCAGGCTATTTCGACCGGTCGTTGGACGCCTACGGCCGTGCGGGCGAGCCCTGCCGCCGCTGCGGCGCGGCGATCCGCCGCCGCCCGTGGATGAACCGGTCCAGCTATTTCTGCCCGAGCTGTCAGAGGGCGCCGCGCGTCGCGTCGTAACGCTCCTGGGCCTTGCCGACCTCGTCCTGCCGGTCCTCCACGAAGCGGATGAGGGTCATCAGGCGCTCGGCGATCTCCCGTCCCAGCGGGGTGAGTTGATAGTCCACGCGCGGCGGGTTCGTCGGTTGCGCGTCACGTCGCACCAGGCCGTCCCGCTCCAGTGCGTGCAGGGTCTGCGAGAGCATCTTCTCGCTCACGCCGTCGACCCGGCGGCGCAGTTCGTTGAAGCGGAACGTGCCGTCGTGGAGCGCGCCGAGGGTGAGTGCGCCCCAGCGTCCCGTGACGTGCTCCAGCGTGCTCCGTGAGGGGCACTGCCGCGAGAACACGTCATACGCCATGTCCATGGAATCCATGCATTCACCATACTCCGCCGCAGCGCTCACCACAGGGTTGCGCTAACTAAAAGTTAGTGCTTTCCTTTTCGTCGTGCCTCGATGAGGCAGCTCCAGAGACGTCCCGTGCTCTGGCATCCCTCCCGTATCCGTATGACGCATGAGGAGTACCCCGACATGACCAGCCCCGTCGTCGCCATCGCCTACCACTCCGGCTACGGCCACACCGCCGTCGTCGCCGAAGCCGTCCGCGCCGGAGCCGCCGAGGCCGGCGCCGACGCACACCTGATCAAGGTCGACGAGATCACCGAGGCCGGCTGGGAGCTGCTCGACGCCGCCGACGCGATCATCTTCGGCTCGCCCACCTACATGGGCACCGCGTCCGGCGCCTTCCACGTCTTCGCGGAGGCCACGTCCAAGCGCTGGTTCACCCGCGCCTGGCAGGACAAGCTGGCCGCCGGATTCACCAACTCCGCGTCCAAGAGCGGCGACAAGCTGCACACCTTGCAGTTCTTCCAGACCCTCGCCGCGCAGCAGGGCATGCACTGGGTCAACCTCGGCCTGGCGCCGGGCTGGAACTCCACCACCGGTTCCGAGAACGACCTCAACCGGCTCGGCTTCTTCGCGGGCGCCGCCGCGCAGACCAACGCCGACGAGGGTCCCGAGGGCGTGCACAAGGCGGACATCGCCACGGCCGAGCACCTCGGCCGCCGCGTCGCCGAGACCGCGCGCGTTTTCACCGCGGGCCGCGCGGCCACCGCCGCCTGAGCCGCCGCGGGGCGCGGCCCGTCCCTTGCGGGGTACGGCCTGTCCCTCGCCTCGCGGGACGTGGGTCAGAAGCCGAAGTCCTGTGTCCACCACGGGCCGCCGGGCGCGAAGTGCGCGCCGACGCCCATGGTCGTGTAGTCGCAGTTGAGAATGTTGGCGCGGTGGCCGGGGCTGCTCATCCAGGCCGCCATGACCGCCCGCGCGTCGGTCTGGCCGCGGGCGATGTTCTCGCCGCCCAGGCCCGTTATCCCGGCCTTCTCGGCGCGGTCCCACGGCGTCGCGCCGTCCGGGTCGGTGTGGGCGAAGAAGCCGCGCTCCGCCATGTCCGCACTGAACCGGTCCGCCAGTGCGGCGAGCCCGCTGTCGGCGGTCACCGGACGGCAGCCGGCCTTCGCCCGCTCCGCGTTGACCAGCGTGAACACCGCGGCCTCCGCCGCGCTCTCGCCGGACGGCGTCCGCGCGTCCGTCGCGGGAGCCTCGGGCTTCTCCACCGGTGTACGCGAGGGGCTCGGCGCCGGCTTCCTCGGGCTGTCGGGCTTCGACGCCTGCGGCGACGGCTTCGCCGACGGCTGCCGGGACGGCTTCTCGGACGGCGTCTTGGACGCGGTCCGGGAGGGCTCCGGGGCCGCCTCGGTCCGGGACGGAGCGGGCTTCGGGGTCGCGGAACGGCCGGTGCCCCGGCTCGGGGACGGCTCGGCGCGGTCGGTCTCGCCCCCCGCGCCACCCTGGGCGTCCACCTCCACGGGAGCGCTCGCCGAGCGCACCTCGCCGGGCCCGCCGCCACCGTTCAGCCGGAAGCCGTCGCCGCCGGGCAGCACACCCGAGGCGACGGCGACGGCACCGAGCGCGACGGCCGCGGAGACACCGAGCAGCCCCGTGCGCACCGGGGGGAAGGCCCGGCCCCTGCGGCGGTGCGACACCGCCGCCGAGCGGGCCCCGGCCGGGTGGTTCTCCGGCGTCTCGGCGGCCCGTCCGGCGCCGGAGCGGCGGTGGCGTCCCATCTCCTGGCCCTTTCGTTCTTCACGATCTTTGCGATCAACTCTTCGCGATCAACGTGACTCACCCATACGGGTGAGGCTCGGCGCATCGCGACTGTACGCGATGACGTTTGGGGACGAAGTGCTCCCGGAGCCATCGGCCGGTTAGCGTGCACCCATGAATGACGACGTACGGCTCACCGCCTGGGTGCGCGGACGCGTGCAGGCCGTGGGTTTCCGCTGGTTCACGCGGGCCAAGGCGCTGGAGATCGGCGGCCTGAGTGGTTTTGCTCTCAATCTGGAGGACGGCCGCGTGCAAGTGGTCGCCGAAGGTCCTCGGGCCGGCTGCCAGGCACTGCTGGACTGGCTTCGCGAGGGCGACACACCCGGCCGCGTCGACGGCGTCACCGAGATCTGGGACACACCGCGTGGCATATACGACAGCTTCGCCATCCGCTGACGTGACTCGGGCGTACGTCACCGGACGGGTTCTCCCGGGCGCCGTCCGGGTGCTCCGGGCAACTGCCCGGGGCAGGAAAGACCTGGTGGTTGCCAAGAACGGCTTGTCGTGGCAGGCTCCGCAGGTAAGGATGATCTCCACGCCCCCAGGGCCCCGAAGGAGTCGCCGCGCCGCCCGTTCCGAGGCCGCGCGCCCCCGGGTCGCCCGCTGATACGGGGCGTGATCGTGTTGACCGTCAAACATTTTGGTGAGACTCTGGAAGCCCCGCGCACCTTAGCTGTTTGGCATGTGAGAACGGCCAGCAAGACCAGCAGAACAACGAGTGCCAGACACCGCGGGTGCGATTCCCTCACGACCTACACCGCACCGCTTCGGTCGGTCACTCATTGTGGAGGACCATCCATCATGGCAAAGGCGCTTCTCGGTTACGTCGGCGGCAGCGACCCGCGACTCCTCGCCGAGATGCGACGGCTCCAGCAGCGCGTCCAGGACCTGGAATCCGAGCTCGTCCGGATTCAGCAGGAGAACGACGCGCTCGCGGCTGCCGCTTCTCACGAATCGCTCATGGAGAGCATCGACGTACCCCAGGCGGAGCCTGCGCTCACCTGACCACCATTGATGACGTACGCACCGGGCCCTTCCTCCCGTGAAGGCGCCTCGCACTAAGCACGTGGTCAGGCTGTCCTGTCAGCCGCTGTCTCCGGATCTGCAAGGGACGCCGCCTCGGCGTCCCTTCTTTCTTGCCGCCCCGGGGCCTCGCTCGCCGGTGCTTTCTTTACCGTCTGATGTGCCCTGCACCTTCATCGGTGAAACGGCAGGCGAAAGGTAGAGTCGGACGGCGTGCACCTCAAGGCCCTGACTCTGCGCGGTTTCAAGTCCTTCGCGTCGGCGACGACGCTGAAGTTCGAACCGGGCATCACCTGCGTCGTCGGACCGAACGGCTCCGGCAAGTCCAATGTCGTGGACGCGCTCAGCTGGGTCATGGGAGAGCAGGGCGCCAAGTCGCTGCGCGGCGGCAAGATGGAGGACGTCATCTTCGCCGGCACCACCGGGCGGCCCCCGCTCGGCCGCGCCGAGGTCTCCCTCACCATCGACAACTCCGACGGCGCGCTCCCCATCGCGTACGCCGAGGTCACCATCACGCGGATCATGTTCCGCAACGGCGGCAGCGAGTACCAGATCAACGGCGACACCTGCCGCCTCCTCGACATCCAGGAACTCCTCTCCGACTCCGGCATCGGCCGTGAGATGCACGTCATCGTCGGACAGGGCCAGCTTGACGGCGTGCTGCACGCCGACCCGATGGGGCGCCGCGCCTTCATCGAGGAGGCCGCGGGCGTCCTCAAGCACCGCAAGCGCAAAGAGAAGGCCCTGCGCAAGCTCGACGCCATGCGGGCCAACCTCGCGCGGGTCCAGGACCTGACCGACGAACTGCGGCGCCAGCTCAAGCCGCTCGGCCGGCAGGCCGCCGTCGCGCGCCGGGCCGCCGTCATCCAGGCGGACCTGCGCGACGCCCGCCTGCGCCTCCTCGCGGATGACCTCGTACGCCTGCGCGAGGCGCTGAACGCGGAGGTCGCCGACGAGGCCGCCCTCAAGGAACGCAAGGAGCGCGCCGAGGCCGAGCTGAAGGCCGCCCTGCACCGCGAGGCCCAGCTCGAAGAGGAGGTGCGCCGCCTCACCCCGCGCCTCCAGCGCGCCCAGCAGAGCTGGTACGAGCTCTCGCAACTCGCCGAGCGGGTGCGCGGCACCGTCTCGCTGGCCGACGCCCGGGTCAAGAGCGCCACCGCCGCGCCGCCCGAGGAGCGGCGCGGGCGCGACCCCGAGGACATGGAGCGCGAGGCCGCGCGGGTGAGGGAGCAGGAGGCCGAACTCGAAGCCGCCCTCGAAGCCGCCGAGCGGGCGCTGGAGGACACGGTGGCCCACCGGGCCGAGCTGGAGCGGCAGCTGACGGTGGAGGAGCGGCGGCTGAAGGACGTGGCGCGGGCCATCGCCGACCGCCGCGAAGGGCTCGCGCGCCTCGGCGGGCAGGTCAACGCGGCCCGTTCACGCGCGGCCTCCGCCCAGGCCGAGATCGACCGGCTCGCCCTCGCGCGGGACGAGGCCGCCGAGCGCGCGGTCGCCGCACAGGAGGAGTACGAGCAGCTCAAGGCCGAGGTCGACGGGCTCGACGCGGGCGACGCGGAGCTGGGCGAGCGGCACGACGCGGCCAGGCGGGAGCTCGCCGAGGCCGGGGGCGCGCTCCCCGGGTCCTTCGCCGTCTCGGGCACCAGCTTCCAGGTCTCCTCGGGCAAGCTGACGAGCGAGGGCCTGTCCTCGTACGTCCAGACGGACCGGGACATCGACGG